>JAJQCI010000358.1 GCA_021202835.1 Clostridiales bacterium
TGAAGCGGCTATGGGAATTGTGCCGTACATACAAAGAGGTGAGGCTATGCCCAAAAGGCTTGCCGGAATTAAGCCGACAACACCTAAATGCTTGTCCTGTATGCTTTCAAAAATTTTATGTATTTTTTCTTTGCCGAAAACGGAAATTATAGAGCCTATTACAATACCCAGTGCCCAGTAGGCGAAAATCTGTCTTAACTGCACTTCAAAATAGTACCAGACATATATAAATTCTCTTTTCAACACATCAAATATCATTATATCACTTCCTTGCTGCAACGGCGCAGGCTTTAATTAATATAGGAAATGCCGAACAGCTTTTGTCCGACACTTCCAAAATTTTTATATATTATCTATGCTCAATTTCAACAACTGATTTTTCCGAAAGTACTGAATTTGTTCTTTGAAGGGCGTTTGCCGCCATAACCATACAAGCCCAGCCTGCGGTAACAAGTGCCGCCATAGCTGTTTCCGATGCTGCCATTTCATAAAACATTTCAGCCCTGTCAGCAGCATTTACTGCATTTGTTAAGAAAGGTAACCAAGGGAAATGATGTAAAATTCAAAATAAAAAATAATTTTAGCGTCAGCGACGGAAAAATCAAGCGGAAGAGCAATAAAGAAAAGCGACCTTTTAATAATTCCAAGTTTTTCTTTATGCGTGGAGCGCAGTATTTTTCCGTAAAATTATTTTTTATTTCCTTGAATCATCATTTACCAAGGTGTAACCTCTCCGTGCCAAATATGTTCGAAGGCTAAAAGTGCAGAGCCGCCCCAAAGCATATTGTTAAGCCAGTTTAATTTGCTTATGAAAATATTCTGCTCCTTGCCTTCCGGTTTGTGTTTGTCTGCTTTTCTTTTTACGATAGTTGTGACAACAGCTTCTGCTGTGGGTACTAAAAAACAAGCCATTTTAAATCCTCCTTCAAAAATTATCATTCATTAATATCGACTAAGTTATAAGTACGGCTGCCGAGGCCGATTTTTTCTGCTTGCTCAAGAGTGTGCAGACCGTTTCTCGACTCAATTCTGTCAATTAAGGAACCGCTTTCGCTTCTGTCTGCGGCATAAACAATGTCAACACAGGCTTGGTCAAGGGCAACCGGGTCGGCTGATGCCAAAATTCCCACATCGTTCATTTCGGGCTCTGCCGGATGTCCGTTGCAGTCACAGTCAATGGAAAGATTGTTCATAACGCTTACATAAACGATTTTTCCGTCAAAGTAGTCAACAACGCCCTTTGTGGCTTCTGCCATAGATTCAAGGAAATTATCCTGAGTTCCGCCTGCAAAGGTTGTTGTGCTCGCTCCGGCAGTATGGATATAACATTTTCCTTCGCTTGAAGCAACACCGATTGACATATTTTTAATAGCTCCGCCGAAGCCGCCCATAGCGTGACCCTTGAAGTGGGACAAGGTTATCATAGAATCGTAGTTTGCGAGGTGGGTTCCCACATAGTCAACGGAAATATTGTCGCCGCCTTCAACGGGAATTTCCATTGAGCCGTCTTCGTCCATAATGTCAACATCGGCAATTGCCGTAAAGCCGTGATCTTCCGCAACCTGCTTGTGCATAGCCGTTGATGCACGTGAGCCGCCGTAGGCTGTATTGCACTCAACGATAGTTCCGTTTACAGACTGAACCAAATCCTTTATAAGGTCGGGGTCAAGATAATTGCTTGCAGGCGGTTCGCCCGTGGAAAGCTTAATTGCCACATTGCCTTCGGGTTCAAAGCCCAGCTTGTTGTATACTGCCATAATGCCTTCGGGTGAAATATCGCTTGTAAAATATACAACGGAAGCATTTTCATCGGTTGTAATTGTTCCGCCGGCTTCTGTTGTAACGGTTTCTCCTGTCCCCTCTGTTACGGCTTCGTCTGTGTTTTCGGTTACAACATCGTCATCTTCTGTATTGTTCGTAATTTCAACAGAAGCAGAATCACCGACGGTAATTGTGATTGTTTTTTCCTCGTCATTCCAGTCCACATCGAAGCCGAAGCCTTCCGCAATAAACCTTACGGGCAGCATTGTTCTGCCCCCTATAATCGCCGGAGCGGCATCAAGTGTTTTCTCACTGCCGTTTAAATAGGCTGTTGTGCTGTCGATTGTCAAAACGATGATATTATCGTTGTAGGTCAGAGTTGTTTCTCTGCTTTCACCGTCCCAGCTGACATCTCCGCCGACGGCTTCGATTATGGCTCTTATGGGTACTAAGGTTCTGCCCTCTGTAATAAGAGGAACAGTGCCGTTTTCATCAATAGCCTGTGGCTGACCGTTCACCGTCATTTCGGCATTGTCAATCGTAAGCTCGATTACGGTTTCGTCTGCAGCCATCACTGCTCCGTTCTTTGATACAACAAAGAAAGAGAAAATTCCGCAGACAAGAACGGCGGCGATTACGAAAGCCGTAATCTGTTTAAATTTTAAACTGTTTTGCATAGCATAACCTCCTTATAAAATTGTATTTGATAATTTAAGCATAGCATTTGGAGTCTGCTCTATGTCAATGTGTTTTTTTACTTTTTTTAAATTTTATTCCAGTGCCGAAGCAACTTCTTCCAAATGATTACGGATAGGCAAATGCTGAGGACAGCGTTTTTCACATTTTCCGCACTTCAGACAGTCGGAAGCCTTTCCGTGACTGCGTATAAGATTTCCGTAGTAGGTCATTGCCACCATATTCTGAACCGCTCCGAATCTTTTAAGATTGTTGTAGATTGAAAAATAATCGGGAATAGCTATCTTTTTGGGGCAGTCGTCAATACAGTATCTGCAGCCCGTACAGGGGATTGCAATGGAATTTTTTATAATTTCCGCCGCTTTTTCCACTATTTTATTATCTTCATCATTAAGAGGTGTGAAGTACTTCATATAGCTTATGTTGTCAAGCATTTGCTCTTCATTGCTCATGCCGGAAAGAACCATCATAACATTGTTCGGAGACGCTGCAAAACGTATTGCCCACGAAGCCGCCGACATTTTGTCATTATAATCGGTAAACAGCTTTTTTGCCTCCTCCGGTATGTTTACAAGACTGCCGCCCTTTACAGGCTCCATAACAATTTCGGGCTTTTTATGCTTTACAGCTACCTCATAGCATTTCCTCGATTCAACGGCGGTGTCCTCCCAGTCAAGGTAGTTAAGCTGTATCTGCACATATTCCATTTCAGGGTGTTTTGTCAAAATTTCATCAAGAAGTGCGGCTTTATCGTGAAAAGAAAGCCCTATGTGCTTAACCTTGCCCTCTTCTTTTTTCTGCTTTACAAATTCAAAAGCATTCATTTCTTCGGCTTGGTG
>JAJQCI010000312.1 GCA_021202835.1 Clostridiales bacterium
TGAGCAAAATTTTAACAGCATATTTTTCGGCAAGCGGAGTAACAAAAAATGTTGCCCTGAAAATCGCAAAGGCAGCGGTCACAGACATTTTTGAAATAGAACCCAGGGAACACTACACAGCCTCGGATTTAGACTGGACAGACAAAAATTCCCGAAGCACCATTGAAATGAATGACCCTTCTTTCCGTCCTGCCATCGCAAACAGACTTTCCAACCCTGAAGATTATGACACAATTCTCTTGGGCTTCCCCGTATGGTGGTATGCCGCACCGTCTATCATAAACACCTTTTTGGAAAGCACAGACCTTACCGGTAAGAAAATCGCCTTATTCTGTACTTCCGGAGGAACAGACATTGAGGGCTGCGAAGCGAAGCTTAAAAAGACCTACGGAAACAAATATGGGTGGAAAAAAGGCAAACGCTTTACAGGCGGAGAAAGCGAAGCCCAACTTGAGGTGTGGGTAAAGTCATTATAAAAAAGTCAAAAATCAAACAAAAAAACAAACTCCCGAAATGGTTCTGAAAAAATTCGGTCTTTGGGCTTTTTTCGCTGTGCATGCAGCTGTGGGTCTGTGGTTTGGGCTGTATTCTATAAATAAGCGAAAATGAAAAATTTATGCAGAATAATTTTAAAAAGTTAACCGTATTGATTTAATTTAAGGTATATGATACACCCCGAGTTTGCCACTTAAAAATGCAAAAAAGGAGACCGAAAGACTGCTTTTTGATTGAGAATAAGGGATTTTTCCCATAATTACGGCTATTTCAGATTTTGAGATTATGTACCTATTTGATAATTTCCAACTTTGTTTTGATAGATTTTAGGTCGGCTCTGCGGTAAAGATTTGGTGACAGGGCGATGCAAAAGGCGTCAAGTATCAGTTTCAGATCAGAATTGTCCGCATCCATAAAACGGTAGAGGTCGCCGGGCAGTTTATCTACTTTCCATTTATTCAGTGCGGTTTGTATTCTGTCGACATTAAATCCATAACTCCGGTATACGGCTCTGTCGACTTTAACTGTACCGGTTTCGGTAAGCTTTTTCTGTATGATACGCAGTACAACAAGGGCAATCAAACAGATTAAAAGATGAGCGGTTATGTGTTCCCGGGTGCGGACGTAAAGCGGACGTGTTTCAAGACAGTGAAAAACTGAGTAACTGTGGCAAACTGAATATGTTAAATTTAAGCTGCGGCATAGGAAATTTAGCAGGCATCATAAAGCTAATGTCTGAAATTCTTTATAAAGAATATAACAAAAGGGTTGTTATACTAATAGACGAATACGATACTTCACTGCAAAAGGCATATGAAAACGGCTACTATAAAAAAATGGTGTTGCTTATTAGGCAGTTTTTCGACTGTGCCTTTAAAACAAATGAGTTTCTTTATTTCAGCGTTCTTACGGGTTGTATGTGTATATCGAAAGAAATCATATTTCCCGACCTTAACAATCTCAATGTATTCTCGCTTATTGATGAAAAGTGTGATGAGTTGTTTGGGTTTACTGATAATGAAGTCGGGGAAATGCTTGATACTTACAATTTAAGCGAATACTATGATACAGCTAAGGACTGGTATTACGGCTATCAAATCGGTAATGCAAGTATTTACTGTCCTTGGGACATTATAAATTACTGTGATTATCTTCTTATCAACTCAAACAAAACTCCTCAAAACTTCTGGACCAATGTAAGCGAAAACGGAATTATCCGCAGCTTTGCCGACAAAGCCGATAGAAAGACACTTGATGAAATTGAAAAGCTGATCGCCGGAAAAAGTGTAAAAAAGAAAATAATAACAGACTTAACTTATCCCGACATCAACAGCACAATAGACCACCTTTGGGGCATTCTTTTCATAACAGACTATCTCACCTGTCACAGTATAGATGAAAACGGATTATATGAACTTACTATACCTAACAGAGAAATCAAGAATTTGTTTGAAGACCAGACAACAGCTTGGTTCGACACAAAGGTTTACAGTGATACGGAAAGCCTTAATCGTTTCTGTGATGCTTTTTCAAAAGGTGATGCAGCAACACTAGAAAATCATCTGAACACCTTGCTCAGAAGGTCGGTAAGTATTCGTGATTTTCAAGTTCCCGAAGAAAAGAAAGAAAATTTCTATCATGGTTTGGTATTGGGTGTTCTCAACAGCCGTCCATTCTACTGGAACGTAGAATCCAATCAGGAAAGCGGCAATGGTTTTCCCGATATAAGAGTTGTCAGACCTAAAGATAAATACGGCTTCATAATAGAAATAAAATATGCCGACAATGAGGAAACCTTAGATAAATACGCATTTAAGGCTTTGAAACAAATTAACGATAAAAATTATAGGCAGTCCCTCTCCAACATGGGCATTACAGACATAAAATGCTATGGTATGGCGTTCTATAAAAAATTATGCAGAGTTATGCTCAAATAAAATAAAAGGCGGTGATTATATGCCAATAAAAGAAATTGAAGATATAAAAACTCAGTTTGTCATACATTGATGCCGTTCTTGTACAAAACAATATTTTAGACAGCTATACAGCAGATATGTCAAAATATGCAACCAACACCGAAGCGGTTAAAATAAGAGCCTGCTACAACTCAATCCCGGCACAGCTTGCTAAGTACAATAAGAAATTTCAATACAAGGTAGTTCAAAAAGGCGGTTCCTCAACCATTTTCGAAGCTTCCATAGAATGGCTTAAGCAGGCCGGAGTTATACTGGAATGTCAGAGAATCGACCAAGGCACTCAGCCCCTTGCCGTTTACGCAGGCCAAACCGCTTTTAAAATATATATGTCCGATGTTGGGCTGCTTGTAAACAAGTCCAAAATGCCTGTAAATACAATTCTCACAGGCACGCCAAATATATTTATGAGAACAGTCACAAAAAATTATATAGCACAGCAGTTTGCCGCAAAAGGCTATCCTTTGTATTATTGGACAAGAGCGAACTCACAAGCCGAGCTTGATTTTGTTCTTCAAAAAGACGATAAAATTTACGGCATAGAGGTCAACAAGGGAGAACACATCCGTTCCCGAAGCCTTAATCTTTTCAGGCAGAAATATTCTCCCGACTGCTCTATGAGAATTTCAACAAAAAATTTTGGAAAGACAGACGATGTTATTTCTGTACCCTTGTATGCAGCATTTCTGATATAAATCATAATTAAAATCACTCACATCCACATAATCGTAAAAGAACAATTTTGACTTATATATTATTTTCACGAACATAAAGAGGCACAAATACCGAAGCAGAAAATTTATTCGGTATTTGTGCCTCTTTTTAAT
>JAJQCI010000070.1 GCA_021202835.1 Clostridiales bacterium
AAACATAAAAATCACCTTCATTCATTATATTACTTTAATGATAACACATCGGGATTGAATTTACAACCACAATTTTTTTTTATTTACTGAGATTTTTTGTTGTTTTCTCTGCGCCGCTATGATATAATTTAAATTTTTGTCTATGATAAATATCATATATGATGTTTATTGTGCTGCGGTTTTAATCGCTGCGGCAGTACGCATTATAAAAATGATTTTCACCATAACAAAAAGATAACCGTCGGACATCCCAAACCGTAACGGCTATCTTAAAAAAATCGTATGGTGAGGGGTAACTAATTAAAGTTACTCCCCTTTGTATTTTTATAATACCACACCGTTTTTTTTCTGTCAAGTTAAAAATTTACTATGTCAGTCATATAGCAGAATAATTTTATTTTCCTTAAGGGTTTCCCTTAAATTTATGACTCTTTGATTTTCGGAGCCTCTGAATTTAAGGGAAATATTTCTTTTTGAAAGCTCGAATCTTCCATCTACCAAAACGTCGGTAAGGCTTAAAATTTCATTTGTTGCTTCACAGTGCTTTTCGAAATCCTCTCTTAAAAGATCCTCAAGAAGAAAGCCTGTAAAGGCCCAGACATTTTTTTCGGGAAGCTCATTTTTAAGCCGTCTTAAAAGCTTTACTATTTCTTTTTGGTTTTCCGGCTCGAAGGGTTCGCCGCCCAGCAGGGTCAGGCCGCTTATATAGGGCTTTGAAAGTGCGGCAATAAGCCGATCTTCAGTTTCCCCTGTATATTCTCTGCCGTAGGTAAAGCTCCAGGTTTCGGGCTGGAAACAGCCTTCACAGCAGTTTGTACAGCCCGAAACGAAAATTGTCACTCTTACGCCGTCGCCGTTTGCGGCGTCTGTAAAATCTATTGCTCCGTAATACATAAAATCACACCGCCGCTTCGTGGTTTGAAAGGTGCATAACTCTGTCTTTAATTTCCTGTGTTCTGCCCTGATTCCAGAACTGTGTGCCTATATAGCCGCAGGTTCTTCTGGCTACGTTCAGCTTGTTTTGGTCACGGTTTCCGCAGGAGGGGCACTCCCAAACAAGCTTGCCGTCGTCTTCAACGATTTGAATTTCTCCGCTGTAGCCGCAGACCTGACAATAGTCACTCTTTGTGTTAAGCTCAGCATACATAATGTTGTCGTAAATATGGCGCATAATAGCCAAAACCGCAGGAATATTGTTCTGCATATTGGGCACTTCCACATAGCTTATAGCGCCGCCGGGAGAAAGCTTTTGAAACTGAGACTCAAAGGTCAGCTTATCGAAGGCGTTTATATCCTCTGTTACGTGAACGTGATAGCTGTTTGTGATGTAGTTTTTGTCTGTTACGCCTTCGATTATGCCGAAACGGTTTTGGAGACATTTGGCAAATTTGTATGTTGTTGACTCCAAAGGTGTTCCGTAAAGACTGAAGTCTATGTTTGTTTCTGCCTTCCATTTTCTGCAGGCTGCGTTAAGCCTTTCCATAACGTCTAAGGCAAAGGATGTTGCCGAGGGGTTTGTGTGACTTTTGCCCGTCATGTATTTTGTACATTCGCAAAGCCCTGCATAGCCCAGAGAAATGGTTGAATAGCCGCCGTAAAGAAGCTTGTCTATTTTTTCGCCTTTTTTAAGCCTTGCAAGTGCGCCGTACTGCCAAAGTATGGGGGCAACGTCGGAGGGGGTTCCCTTAAGGCGGTTGTGTCTGCACATAAGGGCCTTATAGCAAAGCTCAAGCCTTTCATCCAAAATCTTATAGAAAAGTTTCATATCTCCACCTGAAGAACAGGCTGCGTCAACTAAGTTTATTGTAACAACGCCCTGGTTGAATCTTCCGTAGAATTTATATTTTCCGTTTTCGTCTTTATAAACGGTAAGGAATGAACGGCAGCCCATACAGGTGTAGCAGTTGCCCTCTTTAAGCTCTTTCATTATTTTTTCGGAAATATAGTCGGGAACAAGCCTCTTCGCAGTGCATTTTGCGGCAAGCTCCGTCAAATAATAATATTTGCTGCCGGGGTTTATGTTGTCCTCTTCGAGAACATATATAAGCTTGGGGAAAGCCGGAGTTATGAAAACGCCCTTTTCGTTTTTTACGCCTTGGATACGCTGATTGAGCATCTCTTCTATGATAAGGGCAAGATCCTGCTTTGTGCGAGGATCGGAAACCTCGTTTAAATACATAAACACTGTAACGAAGGGGGCCTGACCGTTTGTGGTCATAAGGGTTATAACCTGATATTGTATCATCTGAACGCCCTGTTTGATTTCCCTCATAACTCTCATTTCGGCCACTTCGGCGATTTTTTCCTCAGATACGTCTATGTTTTGAGCCTTGAATTCCTCCCTGACCTCTTTTAAAAATTTTTCTCTGCTTACCTGAACAAAGGGGGCAAGATGTGAAAGCGTTATGCTCTGGCCGCCGTATTGTGAGCTGGCTATTTGGGCTATGCTCTGTGTGGCGATGTTGCAGGCTGTGGAAAAGCTGTGGGGCTTTTCTATCATTGTCTCGCTTATAACAGTGCCGTTTTGGAGCATATCCTCAAGGTTAACAAGACAGCAGTTGTGCATATGCTGGGCAAAATAGTCTGCATCGTGGAAGTGTATAATGCCTTTTTCATGGGCATCCAAAACATCCTCGGGCAGGAGAAAGCGCTTTGTTATATCCTTGCTGACCTCGCCGGCCATATAGTCACGCTGAACACTGTTTATAGCCGGGTTTTTGTTTGAGTTTTCCTGTTTAACCTCTTCGTTGTCATATTCCAAAAGGCTTAAAATCTGCTCGTCTGTAGTGTTTGACTTTCTGACCATTGCTCTTTTAAAACGATATTTTATGTAGTTTTTGGCTACATTGTAGGCCGACTGTTTCATTATTTCTTCTTCTACCATGTCCTGAATTTCTTCAACGCTCATGGCTCTTATCATTCTCTTGCAGTAGTCTTCGATATGGCCGGCAATTGTGACAATCTGCTTCTGAGACATTTTGTCTTCGTCTGAAACAGTGTTGTTTGCCTTTTGAATCGCCGCAATTATCTTTGTTATATTAAAGTTTTCTTCCGAACCGCTTCTTTTTAAAATTTTCATAAATAATCCTCTCCTTGCCGTCTTGCTGTCTTAAACATACTGTATATAGCCTGCCCAAACTAGATATAGGGCGTTTTCTTGATTTCATTACTATATATCGTACTTAATAATAACACAAGAGACGGCTTAATGCAATATAAAGTTATTAAAAAAATATGACTTTATTTTTATATTTTGGCTATTGAGATTTTTAAAAATATAT
>JAJQCI010000137.1 GCA_021202835.1 Clostridiales bacterium
CCCAGCCGCTTAAAATTCCGCTTGGATTTATTTGATATTCATAAAGCATATTTTCCCCCCCCCAGATGCTGCAGAATTCTCAGTTAATTCTTAAAGCTGTGAACCGGCGCCGGAATTCTTCCCCCTCGTCTTATAAAGCGTTCGCAGGAATAGCCGTTAACAGGCATAACAGGCGCTGTACCCAAAAGGCCGCCGAATTCTACGCTTTCGCCTACCTTTTTGCCATAGGCCGGAATAATTCTCACTGCAGTTGTTTTATTATTTACCATACCTATAGCCATTTCGTCGGCGATTATGCCGGAGATTGTTGCCGCAGAGGTGTCACCGGGGATGGCTATCATATCAAGGCCTACGGAGCATACGCAGGTCATGGCTTCAAGCTTTTCAAGGGTAAGGGCGCCGCTCTGAACAGCCTCAATCATACCGTAGTCCTCACTTACGGGAATAAAAGCGCCGCTTAAGCCCCCTACATATGATGAAGCCATAAGGCCGCCCTTTTTTACGTTGTCGTTTAACATAGCGAGAGCCGCCGTTGTGCCCGGTGCCCCTGCCGCTTCAAGGCCCATTTCGTTAAAAATTTCGGCTATGCTGTCGCCTATGGCCGGTGTGGGGGCAAGAGACAGATCGATTATTCCGAAGGGAACATCGAGGCGCCTTGAAGCCTCCTGAGCCACAAGCTGGCCTACTCTTGTTATTTTAAAGGCCGTTTTCTTTATTGTTTCACAGAGTGTCTCGAAGTCTGCATCTCTTACACTCTGAAGGGCATATTTTACAACTCCGGGGCCGCTGACACCTACATTTATAACCTTGTCTCTTTCCCCTACTCCGTGAAAAGCCCCTGCCATAAAGGGGTTGTCCTCAACGGCGTTGCAGAAAACAACAAACTTTGTGCAGGCCATAGAGCCGCTGTTTCTGGTAAGGTATGCCATTTCTTTTATAATTTCGCCTGTTTTCTTAACAGCGTTCATATTTATGCCGTTTCGGGAGGTTCCCACATTGAGGGATGAACAAACCCTCTCGGTAACTGAAAGGGCTTCGGGTATGCTCCTTACAAGGTTTACATCGCTGGGGGTTGAGCCCTTCTGAACAAGGGCGGAATAGCCCCCTATAAAATTTACCCCTACGTTAATGGCCGCCTTGTCAAGTGTTTTGGCTATTTTAACGCAGGTATCCTGAGAATGGCCGTTAGCCACCAAAGCAACAGGCGTTACCGAAATTCTCTTGTTTACAACGGGAATGCCGTATTCCGAAGCTATTTCATCACCTGTTTTAACAAGGTTTTCGGCGCTCTTTGTTATTTTATCATATATTTTCGTGCAGAGCTTTTCCGGGTCTGAATCTGTGCAGTCCAAAAGATTTATACCCATAGTAATCGTTCGAACGTCCAAATTCTCCTCGCTTATCATTTTGTTTGTTTCCAAAACTTCACTTCGACTGATCATTTGAGCCTGTCCTCCGTTAAATTCTGTGCATATTGTTAAATATATCTTCTCTCTGAAGCTTTATTTCAAGCCCCAAATCAGTGCCTATTGCCTTAAGGCCTGCCGAAACGGCTTCAAACTTGTGTGTGCTGTCGGATAAATCAACAATCATCATCATATTGAAAAAGCCGCCTACAATAGTCTGTGAAATATCCAGAATGTTAATTTCTTCATCGGCAAGATAGCCGCAGACTCTGGCGATAATTCCAACTCTGTCTCTGCCTAAAACGGTAATAATTCCCTTCATTAATAAATTCCTCCGTATTGTTTGTTTTTAAGCTCCTCTATGACACGCTTTTCTTCTTCGGAAAGCTCCGCCGAAGCTAACAGGTCCGGGCGCTTATAAAATGTATTTATTATTTTTTGCCGTCTTCTCCACTTGGCTACGTTTTCGTGATGGCCGCTAAGCAGCACATCGGGCACCTTCCTGCCCATAAAGTCACAGGGCCGGGTATACTGGGGATATTCCAGAAGGCCGTCGGAGAAGGATTCGTCTTCAAAGCTTTCTTCCTTATTTAACACTCCGGGAACAAGCCTTGAAACAGCGTCTATAACAACCATTGCCCCGAGCTCGCCCCCGGTAAGAACGAAGTCTCCCAGTGAAATTTCCTCGGGCTGAAGCTCGTCTATAACTCTCTGGTCGATTCCCTCATAATGGCCGCAGAGAATGATAATATTTTCCTCTTTGGAAAGCTCCTCAGCTTTTTTCTGGTTAAAAACCTTTCCCTGGGGAGACATATAGAGAAGCCTTGCTCCCTCATCGGCCCTTTCCCTGACACTCATATAGGCGTCATACACCGGCGGAGCCTGCATAATCATTCCTGCGCCGCCGCCGTAGCCGTAGTCGTCAACACGTCTGTGTTTGTCTTTCGTGAAATCCCTTATGTCAACAGCTTCTACACCGATAAGCCCCTTTTCGATACCTCTGCCTATGACGGAGTGGCTTAAGCCCTGTTCTATCATCTCCGTAAAAAGCGTAAGAACATAAAACCTCATTATCTCAGCCCCTCTATAAGCCTGACCGTCATTTTTTTGCCGGCCACATCTACCTTCAAAATACACTGTTTAACAGCCGGAATCAGAATGTCCTTTTCCTTGGTTTTAACAACATAAACATCGTTTGCCCCGGTGAACAGAATGTCGGAAAGCTCCCCCAAAAGCTCACCCTCCTCGGTTTCAACCTCCATGCCGTAAAGATCCTTTATAAAATATTCGTCTTCACCGCAGGGCTCCGCCATATCTCTTGTTATTTTAAGAACACAGCCCTTAAGCCCCTCGGCGGCGGTCATATCCTTTACGCCTTCAAGACTCAAAAGAGCCATACCCTTGTGAATTCTGCACCCCAAAATCTTTTTTTCGCTAAGCTCCCCCTTTTTCTCAATAAAAACCCTGTCAAGGGCTTCAATTTCTCTTAAATCATCAACATAGGGGTAAACCTTAACCTCCCCCTTTATGCCGTGAGTGTTTACAATTTTGCCTATAGTGAAATAATCCATTTTCAGTCTCCTAATATAAAACTAAAGCAGTTAATAATATGTTACCTCAAACACCTTTATTTTTCAAGTATTATTTTTAAACTTCCTTGTTGATTTATCGGGATTAATGAGTTATAATCATCTGTAAACGAAAGGGAACAACAAGACGGTTGCTATCCTGCTCAATTTTGTATACGAATGGAGGTGCTGCCTATGATTTAGGCTGACAGTTTCTCGGGAGTATATGAAAGGGGATTGATAGTAGTTATGAAAAATTACTTGAAGCTTATTTTGTGTAACAGTTCAGCCGTGCCAAGCAAT
>JAJQCI010000283.1 GCA_021202835.1 Clostridiales bacterium
ATACTTAGGAGGATTATTATGAGCGTAAACCTGTATAAGAGAAATTTTCTGACCTTGAAAGATTTTACCGAGGAAGAAATTTTATATCTTCTTTCTTTGGCAAAAGATTTAAAAAACAAGAAAAAACACGGAATATTCGAAAAAAATCTTGCAAATAAAAATATAGCTCTTATTTTCGAAAAAAACTCAACAAGAACACGCTGTGCCTTTGTTGTTGCGTGCAATGACGAGGGGGCCTTCCCTGAATTTTTGTCAAAGGCAGACATTCACTTAGGCGGCAAGGAAGACTCAAAGGACACGGCAAGAGTTTTGGGCAGAATGTTTGACGGAATCGAATTCAGAGGATATTCTCAAAAAACGGTTGAAACCCTGGCGCAGTACAGCGGTGTTCCCGTTTGGAACGGCTTAACCGATGAAGACCATCCCACACAGGTTCTTGCCGACTTCCTCACTATACAGGAAAATTTCGGAAAGCTTAAGGGAATAAATTTAACTTATATAGGCGACGGCAGAAACAATATGTCAAATGCTCTTATGATAGGCTCGGCAAAGTGCGGTTTGAACTATAAGGTTATTTCTCCAAAAGAGCTTTTCCCCGACAATGCTCTTATTGAAGAATGTTCAAAATGGGCAAAGGAAAGCGGCGCTTCCATAACTGTTTCCGATGATATGGCAGACGTTGCCGGCTCAGATGTTCTTTATACCGATGTTTGGGTTTCAATGGGCGAAGAGGCTAAAAAGGCCGAGCGATATGCTCTTCTTACCCCCTACAGAGTAAACACGGCGGCAATGAAAGCGGCAAAGCCGGGGGCTGTCTTTATGCACTGTCTTCCTGCCGTAAAGGGCGACGAGGTTACCGAAGAGGTTTTCGAAAGCCTGGCCTCAGTTGTTTTTGATGAAGCCGAAAACCGTATGCATACCATAAAGGCGGTTATGGTGGCAACACTTTCAAGAAATAATTATGTTTAATTTCCAAAAGAGATGATTGACTGGGGAAATGATGAAAAATCCGGCTTCGTCGAATTAATCATTATTTCCCTTTCTCTCATTTTTTACCTGTTATATTAAAGCTTTTAGGGGCCATAATAATATCGTAACAGCGAAAAGGTTACAAAAAAATCTGCCGCCGAAAAGCAGGGAAACAGTTTTCCGAAGCTTATAAGGCGGAAATTTTCAGGAGGTATTTATTATGGCAAGCAATAACAGTTCAGGCTCAAGCAACAAGGTGAATGTTCCCGAAGCTAAAAAAGCTATGGACGACTTCAAGTATGAAGTAGCCAACGAAATAGGCGTTCCTTTAAAAAAGGGCTACAACGGTGACCTTACTTCAGCTCAGAACGGCTATGTAGGCGGATATATGGTAAAGAAAATGATTGAAGCTCAGGAAAAGAAAATGGCCGGAGAACACTCAGAAGAATAAAGTCTTTGTTAAGTCAGTAAAATAATAAAAAAGAGGAGAAATGCGTTTTGTGTTTCTTCTCTTTTTAGTTGTTAAATTCAGCGGCAGTTCATATATAAGACCGTAAAGAATCTCAAAAAAAGGGCTCAAAAAAATTTTTAAAAAATTTCAAAAAAACTCTTGACAAAACGGCAAAGATGCTGTATACTAATTCTTGTCGCTGAAACAAACAGCTAAATAAAAAAGTATACAAATACGGCTCGGTAGCTCAGTTGGTTAGAGCGCCGGCCTGTCACGCCGGAGGTCGAGGGTTCGAGCCCCTTCCGAGTCGCTGTATTTGGGAGCATAGCTCAGCTGGGAGAGCATCTGCCTTACAAGCAGGAGGTCATAGGTTCGAGCCCTATTGTTCCCACTTTTTTTGCCCGAATGGCGAAATTGGCAGACGCACAGGACTTAAAATCCTGCGGTAGCGATACCGTACCGGTTCAAGTCCGGTTTCGGGCACTAAAAAGCCGCAAGAAGCAAAATGATATTTTGTTTCCTGCGGCTTTTGTTATACCCGAAAGTCAGAGACGGTTCCGGTTTTGAATACAGGGTTTGTTATTTGTCGGCATAAAAAAAACAGAGACACATAATCGTCTCTGCCTGAAAAAAATATGCCGATAGTGGGACTCGAACCCACACGTCTGTGAGGACAACAGATTTTGAGTCTGCCGCGTCTGCCAATTCCGCCATATCGGCGTATGAATATATTCTAGCAGATTTTTTTAAGTATGTCAATATAAAAATTTTATTCTTTCAGGGGATTTCTGAGCAAAAAGCAGACGCAGAAAAATGTGAATCCTCGGAATTTTTGCCCTAGAAAACCGCTTTTTACAATATCTTTTTCTTTTTAAATATAAGCAGACATACAATAATAACGGTTAAGCTGACAAAAATAATAACGGGGTAGCCTGTTTCAAGCTCCGGCATATTTTCAAAATTCATTCCGTACCAGCCGGTTATAAGAGTAAGGGAAAAGAATATTGTTGAAATGATTGTTAAAAACTTCATATTGTCGTTTTGCTTTGCGTCTACAAGGGCCTGATAGGCGTCTCTCACCTGTCGGGCATATTCAAGAAGATAGCCTGTTCTGTCTTTAAGGCGTTCCGCCCTGTCGGCGGCCGTGCTGAAATATTTAAGCTGTTTTTTTGCAAAATAGCGGTCTTCGTTTTCCTCAAGCTCACGGGCCATATCCATAAGCTGGTCATAATAGCTTCGAAGGGTTAAAAGCTGTTTTCTCACAGGCTGAAGACGGCTTTGAAAATGCTCCGAAATTCCCTTTGAGGCCTCGTCCTCCATTTCCATAAGGGTATTTTCATAAGACTCCAACACTTCGGCGTCTCTTGAAATAAATTCCGCAATGAAATTAGATAAAAATCTTTCTCTCGTTTCCCCCTGGTGAACCTTTCTGGTTCTGATTCTGTTAATAAGGCGCATAGCGAACATTCCGTTGTCTATTAAAACAACGTATTTTGACGTAACGATATAGGCTATTTGATATTTTTCTCCCAAGACATCCAAAAGGGGCGGAATCGACAGCGTTCCGTAAAGACATTCCTGCTGGCTTTCAAGCTTGCAGAAAAATATTTCGTCTAAAGAAACATCCACCTCCGCCTGAATATTAAGAGACTTTAAAATATAGGGATATCTGTTTTCATTTGTTACAATTACCGCAGGCAAACCCTCATTAATAACAGTTTTCAAATCCGTTTCGTGAAGCTGACTTCCGAGCTGATAAACCATTTTTTAACCGACACCCTTCTTTAAAATCACATTCAAGCCGACACATTTATATGATACAATAATTATAAAAATATTGACAGCATAAATG
>JAJQCI010000322.1 GCA_021202835.1 Clostridiales bacterium
ATCACTGAATGGAAGAATTTGCTATTCATCTTGTTATACTAACTAAATGACATTGTAGGCTGAACTGTTACAATAAAAAAGCCCCAAAAGAGACAAAGAGGTTATAATCTGTCTCTTTGGGGATAAGGCCGGATTTATTATTTTGGGTTTACGTGAACCATACAGTGTTTTACAAGAGGAAAGCCCTTTTCTATGTTGTCGTGAACGTTTTGGGCTATTTTGTGGGCGTCTGTAAGAGACAAGTCTTTTTCGGCTGAAATTTCTATGTCAACATAAATTTTAGCCCCGAAAAGCCTTGTTTTTATGTCGTCCAGAGAAATGACACCCTCTGTCTCTGAAACAACACGCTTCATATCGCTTTCTGTTTCTTCGTCGCAGGCCTTATCAACAAGCTTATCAGTTGCGTCTCTGAAAATTTCATAAGCGGCACGGAGAATAAAAAGACAGATTATAACAGAAGCAATAGGGTCTAAAAGATGAAAGCCTGCCATTGCTCCGGCTATACCTATAAGGCTGCCTATTGAAGAAAGAGCGTCTGACCTGTGGTGCCATGCGTCTGCCATAAGAGCGTCGGAGTTTATCTGTTTTGCCGCTAAGGCGGTATATCTGTACATAATTTCCTTTACCAAAATGGAAACAACGGCGGCTGCCGCCGCAAGAAAGGTAGGGGCTTCGAAGGATGAGACATCATAATAAATAATTTTTTTGATTCCGGAAACACCTATTAAGGCGCCTGTTATAGCCAGCATACCCGATAAAACTACTGCGGCTACAGGCTCAAAGCGTTCGTGGCCGTAGCTGTGGTCGGCGTCGGATTTTCTCGCCGCCAGCTTAATTCCTATAATAACCGCAACTGTAGACAAAACGTCTGAGAGGGAATGCACTGCGTCGGAAACCATAGCCGCCGACCTGCCCAAAATTCCGCAGAAAAGCTTTACGGCGGACAGAGCCGCATTTATCTCTATGCTCATTTTAGAAACCTTGAGAGCCCTTTTTTCGTTTTTTAAATCAATATTGTTATCCATAAAATCACCGCTTTTTAAATATTACCTTATTATATTCCTGCAGTGGTTTGTTGGTCAAGAACAACAATTATTGCCCTAGGGCAACCTTTGGGACAAATCATCTTCGGCGAATTAATAATCATTTCCTTAAATAATATTACTGCATTCTGGATTCATTAAGAAGGCTCATTTTCATTTCATAATAAGCCGGGCTGAAATCCAAATAATGGGTATGGGGGTTTTCGAAGCGCTGTTCCTCCTGCCAGATTTCATTTGTCAGCTGATCGCTTACATAGGCCTTTATTTCTTCGAGAGAGGGGAGGGGCGCTGTTCTTTTTCCGTCCTTTATTACAAGGGTTTGAAGCTCCTTGGCCCGGCAGTTTGTAAAATAGCGTATGCGCCAGGGCTCTTTAGGGTCAACATAGCGGTAGGGCTGTGACAAATCAAGAGCTTCATCATATTTCGTTATAAGGTCGGCAACGGCCTGTCCGTTTTCGTCATATATGCGGTAAACTTTTTTTCTGCCGGGGTTTGTTATTTTGCCCTGGTTTTCCGACAGCTTTATTCTGGGAATGCTTACGCCGTCCTTTTCTATTGAAACGATTTTATAAACACAGCCGAAAACAGGGTCGCTTTTTGCCGTTATCAGCCTTTCGCCTACGCCGAAGGAATCTATCCTTCCGCCTTGTCTCAATATTGATGAAATAATATGTTCGTCAAGGCTGTTTGAAGCTATTATTTTACAGTCTTCAAAGCCTTCTCTGTCTAAAATTTTTCTTACCTTTTTGGAAAGATAAGCAAGGTCGCCGGAGTCAAGCCTTACCCCTTTGAGACGCTTTCCCTGAGGAATAAGAACCTCCCTTGCGGCTTTTACTGCGTTGGGAATTCCCGAACGGATTACATCGTAGGTGTCTACCAAAAAAACCGATGAATCGGGATAGGTTTCCGCATATTTTTTAAAGGCGGTATATTCGTCGTCATAATACATAACCCAGCTGTGGGCCATGGTTCCGCTGACGGGAATACCGAATTCTTTGCCGGCCAAAACCGTTGCGGTTCCGTCGGCACCGCCGATATATGCGGCTCTTGCTCCGTAAACCGCAGCATCCATATTGTGAGCCCGTCTTGCGCCGAAGTCTGAAACGCCTCTGCCGTTTGCGGCCCTTACTATACGTCTTGTTTTAGTGGCAACAAGTGACTGGTGGTTAATCTGTGCCAAAATTGCTGTTTCTATAAGCTGGGCATCCAAAAGAGGGGCGGAAACTGTCAAAAGGGGCTCCTCGGGATAAATAACCGTTCCCTCGGGAAAGGCATATATGTCTCCGGTAAAACGGTAGGTTTTAAGATATTCCAAAAAATCCTCGCTGAAAATGTTAAGAGAACGGAAATATTCTATGTCGTCCTCTTCAAAGTGAAGATTTTCGATGTATTCTATAATTTGCTCCAAACCGGCAAATATGGCAAAGCCGCCGCCGTCCGGGTTCTTTCTGTAGAAAACATCGAAAACAACCCGGTCGGAAAATGACTTTTCCGCAAAATAACCGTTTGCCATTGTTACCTCATATAAATCCATAACCATGCTTATGTTTCGTTTGTCAAACTGACTCATATTTTATCCCTCCTTTATTATAATTTGACAGCTTTCCATAACCTTGAGGGCGGCTTCGTGCTTTTCGGGGGTTACTCCGGCACAGCAGTCACTGCGGACGGAAATCATAACATCAGGCATATAGGCCTTTAAAAGCAGGGCGTTGCTTACAACGCAGATATCCGTGCAAAGCCCGATAAGCTGGATTTCCGAAAAGGGTTCGCTTTCTGCAAAGAGAGCCTCAGCCAGTTTAACAGAGCCGAAGGTGCCCTTTTCAAACACTCTGCACCCTCTCTTTTCGCAGATTTCCTTAAGAGAGCTCTCCAGCTCCCAGCCTTCGGTATTTTTGATGCAGTGTTTAACGGGAAGAAGCCTTCCCTCGGCTGTGGAAAGATAGTCTTCTCCGTGGGTGTCCTTTGTAAATATAATCTCTCCTTCAAACTTTTCCGCTGCCTTGACAGCCTTCGGAAGAATCTCGGCCGCTTCCGCTGTTCCCAGACTTCCTGAGATAAAATCATTCTGCATATCTATAACTATTAAGCATTTTTTCTCCATTCATTCTCCTCCTCTTTTGTTTTTTGGTTTCTTTAAACAAAATTATAACACAAATTATACAAGGGTTCAAATATTTTGTGAAATAAGCATTGATTTATTCAGTAATTAAAACCATCTTACGGT
>JAJQCI010000132.1:0-1263 GCA_021202835.1 Clostridiales bacterium
CACTAACTGAATGCGCAATCATATTATACATATAAAAACAAAATCTGCTTAAATTTATAGGAGTGATGATACAATGATTGACAAAATAACAGCAAGGCAAATATTGGAAATTCCCTTGAGCGCCGGGGCAGACTTTACGGATATATTTATTGAAAAAAGAAAAAATACCTCTGTGTCTGTTTTAAACGGCAAAACCCGTTCGGTAAGCTCCGGCTTGGATATGGGTTTGGGGCTTCGTGTCATAAACGGCGACCAGGTTATTTATGCCTATACAAACGATTTGGACAGCCGAATCCTTCTTCACCTTGCCGAAAAAACTGCGTCGGCCGTTTCATTTAACGAAAAATCACATATTTCCGACTTTACGGAAAAAAAGACACAAAACAGACACAATATAATAACACTGCCCTTCGGCGTTTCCAAAACGCTGGTTCTTGACAAGCTTAAAGCCGCCTCGGCTGCGGCAAAGGACTATTCCGGCCTTATAACAGAGGCCTCATCTTCATTTTCAGCAGTCGAACAGGAAATAGAAATCTTCAACTCGGAAGGGCTTCAGACAGAAGACAAAAGAGTCAGAACCAGAATAACGGTAAATTCCGTTGCAACGGGAAAGGGTGAAAAGCAGACAGGCTATTTCGGTCCCGGCGCCTTTTCTGGCTATGAATTTGTTGAAAATTTAGATATTGAAGCTCTGGCGAGAGAAGCCTCTGAGTCGGCCGTTAAAATGCTGTCTGCCGGCCCTGCCCCCGGCGGAAGATTTCCCGTTGTCATAGAAAACGGCTTCGGGGGAGTTCTTTTTCATGAAGCCTGCGGCCACGGCCTTGAAGCCATTGCCGTTGCCAAAAATTCTTCTGTTTTCGCAGGAAAACTGGGCCGAAAAATAGCCGCCGAAAAAGTAACGGCAATAGACGACGGAACAGTTGTAAACAGCTGGGGTTCCTTGAATATAGACGACGAAGGCACTCCCACGACAAAAAATATTCTTATAGAAAACGGAATTTTAAAAAATTATATGTGTGACAGATTCTACGGCAGAAGGCTGGGCCTTGCTTCAACAGGGGCCTGCCGAAGGGAATCATACAGATATATTCCCGTGCCCAGAATGACAAACACATATATAGCCGGAGGAACAGACAGCCCTAATGACATAATTTCCTCCGTTGACTATGGCATTTATTGTAAAAATATGGGCGGCGGCTCGGTGAATACGGCCACGGCGGAATTTAACTTTGCCGTAAACGAAGCCTATATAATAAGAAACGG
>JAJQCI010000132.1:1273-3269 GCA_021202835.1 Clostridiales bacterium
AGCCTGTAAGGGGCGCCACCCTCATAGGCAGAGGAGACGAAATTATAAGAAATATAGAAATGGTTTCCCCCGATATGAAGCTTTCCTGCGGAATGTGCGGCGCTTCTTCCGGGTCGGTGCCTGTTACTGTGGGCCAGCCTATGATAAAGGTTTCTGAAATGACTGTGGGAGGTAAGGCATGATGAATATAACCGAATTTAAAGATTTGTTGTTTAAAAAGGCGGAAAAAGAGGGCTTTGAAGAATATGAAACCTACAGTATGAAAACCGACAGCTTCAGTGTGACGATTTTCAAAGGTGAAATTGAAAAATATAAAAAAAATATAGCCGTAGGCGTAGGCTTCAGATGTATTTTAAACGGCAAAACAGGCTATGCATACACTGAAGACCTAAGCGATGAAGCCGCAGACTTCATAATAAAAGAAGCTTCGGCAAATTCGGAAATCGCCGACCCCGAGGAAACTGCCGATGTTTTCGAAGGCTGTAAGTCATATCCGACTGTTGAAGGTCTGTATAACCCGTATCTCTCAGATGTCAGCGACGGCAAAAAAATCGAAACAGCAAAGGAGCTTGAAAAAGCGGCCTATGCCTATTCGGAAAAAATTGAGCAGGTCACAAGCTGTACGGTAGGCTCGGGAGAAACAGAAACTCTTATTGCCAACTCAAAGGGCCTGAATCTTTCACAAAGGGTAAATTTAATTTACGCCAGTATAAACGTTACGGCGGCCGACGGCGGCCGAAAAAAGACAGGCAGTGATATTTGGGCAGGAAACCGCCTTGAAAAGCTGGATAAGGAAAAGCTTGTTAAAACAGCCTGTGATAACGCAATAACCGCCTTGACTGCCAAAACCGTAAAGGGCTACACAGGAAAGGTGATATTTAAAAATGAAGCCTTTTCGGACATTTTGGAAACATTCCTTCAAAACTTCTTTGCCGAGCTTGCTCAAAAGGGCTTTTCTCTTTTGAAGGACAGGGAGGGTGAAAAAATAGCAGGCGACGCCGTAACCATAGTCGATGAACCCTTGTTAAAATACGGCTATGCGTCAACGGCCTTTGACAGCGAGGGTGTGGCGTCGAAAAACAAAACCGTGGTTGAAAAGGGAGTTTTGAAAACTCTTCTTTACAATCTTAAATCGGCGAAAAAAGCCGGGGTTGAATCAACGGGAAACGGCTTCAAGACCTCATATAAGGGTCAGGTTCAAACCTACCCCACAAATTTTTATTTAAAAAACGGTGAACTCCCCTACCCCGACCTTGTTAAAAGCCTTGAAAACGGAGTTATTATAACCTCCGTTAGCGGCCTTCACGCCGGAGCAAACCCCGTATCGGGAGATTTCTCACTTCTTTCGGAGGGTTTCCTTGTTGAAAACGGCAAAATAACAAGACCGGCAGACCAAATAACCTGCGCCGGAAATTTCTACAGCCTGCTTAAAAACATAACTCTCCTTTCCGATGACTTGAAATTCTCCGTAAGCGGCATAGGCTCCCCCTCTTTGATAGCCGACGGAATAACGATTTCAGGGGAATAATCAGGGGGGCCTGCTGAAATGCTTTACGGAATAGGAACGGACATAGTCAGGGTTGAAAGAATAACAAAGGCAAAGCAAAGCTTTTTGGAGTTTGCCTTTACGGAAAGGGAGCTTTCCGAGTTAAAGGGAGACAGCGAAAGACTGGCAGGCTGTTTTGCGGCGAAAGAGGCCTTTGTTAAGGCTCTGGGCCTTGGCTTCAGAGAAATAGGCCTTAAGGATATTGAAATATTCCATAACGATATGGGGAAGCCCTTTATTCATTTAAACGACAGATTTAAGGAATATTCTTCTCTGGTTTTCAATGTTTCAATATCTCACGAAAAAGAATATGCCGTTGCCTTTGTTACGGCTGAAAGGGTTGATTAAATGATAGTTTTGACAAACGGACAAATGAAAAAAGCCGAGGAATACGGTATGAAGAGCTTAGGTGTTTCTTCTCTTATTCTTATGGAAAATGCGGCTTTAAAT
>JAJQCI010000155.1 GCA_021202835.1 Clostridiales bacterium
CAATTTGGCGTTTCTAATGGGGACCGCGGCGCCGACGAGTATTTTTTCCGAGCCTGTTTCGTTTAAAAGGGTTTTAAGCATACCGAATCTGAAAAGGCCGGTTCCGCTTAGGTCCAAAAAATAGTTGTCATATTTTTTAAGCATATCAGCGTGTCTGTAATAGTGGGCCTTCTGGTGGGGATGAGCAGCGGCGAATTTAAGGCTTTTAAACTCCGACACGGCTTTTTCAAGGCCGTCCATATCGGTTTTGTCGTCGGTGTGGATGGAAATAACCATTTCCGCCTTATCCGCCGCTTTATAGATTTCCCTTAAATTGTCATCATAGAGAAGATGCCAGCCGTTATAATAGGGCACAAGCTCCCCTATAAGCTTAACGCCTTTTTCTGCAGCAAGCTCTATTTCTTCGATTGATTCTTTTACATATTTAGGGTGAATGTGTATGCCCGGAACGTAGAAGTCTCCCCAGAGCCCACCGAGTCTTAAGGCTTCTCTGTTAAGCTGCTTTATTTCTTCAAAGTCTTCAGTGCTATATATTACAGAACCGCAGATTTTGGTTATGCCTGCTTTTTCAAGAAGCTCTCTGAAGTTGTCTTTGTTTACGATTCCCTCATAGAAGCAGACGTTGTATTTTTCATCGGTAAAAGGGTGGGTATGAAAATCTATTATTTCCATAAATTATCACTCCTTTCTCAAAACCAGAACCCTGTCTTTGTCCTCGTCATAAACCTCGGGAGGGCAGGCCTTAAAGCTTTCTTCCTTAATCTTGCCCAAATAACTGTAAATTCCCTTTGAAGGTGTGAACCAATATGCGTCGAAGCCAATATATTCTGCAGTGTTAAGCTCAAATTCATTTCCGAGCCAGCTATAGGCGAAAAGAAAGTCTTCCCCTGCGAAAACGGCGATTCTTTCATGTTTTTCTCTTTGACCGCCGATAATCAGTTTATCTCTCGGGTTTCCCTTTGTAAAGTCAACAGAGGTCATAAGGTCTTTTAAATATTTCATTTGGCCTGAGCCTTCGTGATGAAGAGATGTTTTCCAGTTGTCTATTACGCCGTAGTTGTTTACGCCCTGTGTAGGCTCGTCTTTTCCGCCGTAAAACTGCATAACTGCATTGTCGCCGTAGGTGTGGCCGCAGGCTCCGGCGAAGACCGACCAGTAGGCATATCGTCTTACGTGGGTTGCTCTCCAATAGGGCTGTGTCGGGTCGTGAAGCCCCTGCAGAATCCACTCATAGGAGGGCTCTGCGTCCAGTGTGGGCTTTAAGGGCTGTCTTTCTCTGTCACGAAGAACATATTTCCAGTTGTCCTCACCAAAAAAGCCCTCGGCCCTTTTGTTGTCGTCCCATCTTCCCAGAGAGCCTTGGTCATAGCGTCTGTGGCCTGACTGGAACATATTGAAATCGAGCCAGTCTCTGTCGTTAAACCATGTTGACGAAGCACAGCGGCCGAAGGGGTGGAAGGTTATAAGCCTGTCCGGATTTTTTTCCTTTAAAATTTTGCCCATTGTGTCATAAATTTTTTCAAAGCCCACAGGCCTTATGTCTCCCCCCAAAACCCAGACAATGTTGGTATAGTCTTTATATCTTTCTCCTAAAAATTCGGCATATCTTCCTGCGTTTTCCTCTGTTATTATTCCGGCCTTCAAAAGACTTCCCCAACAGGGCAGAAGAGCCATATAAAGCCCCAGACTTTCGGCCTTTTTTATAACTCTGTCACAGTGAGCCCAATAGTCGGGGCTTTCCACGTCGCAGTTGGGTATGTACATTTTGTTTATGTCACAAAGCCCCTCTGTGGCATAAACCAGAACTGCCTGAATAACGTTAAAGCCTTTAACAGCTCTGTTTTTGAGATAAACATAGGCCTCGTCCTCGGTCAGCTTGTGAAAAATAAGCCAGCCTGTGTCGCCCAGCCAAAAAAAGGGCTTTCCGCCGGCGGTCAAATATTTTTTGTTTTCGCTTATTTTAAGGTTCTCCATAATAATTTTTTCCTTTCATAACGCAACAATACGGCTGAAAAAAATTCCAGCCGTAGTATGTTGTATATTAATAATTATTTCTCTTGGGTGATATTATGTCAAGTCTGCCTGTTCTTGTGAAAGGGTTTTCTCTTGAAGCAGCCGTTTCCTGATGGGAAGCTTCTTCTTCAAGCTTTTTAAAAGGGTTTGTATAGTCTTTCTTTAAGCCTGCTGAGGCCTGGGGACGATATCTCATTGTTGTTGTGGGAGCAGGGGCCGGAGCCGGAATACTGCTTTCGTCAACAAGCCCGGTGGCAACAACGGTAACCTTTACCTCATCTGATTTTTCCTCTGAAAGCTTTGATGTACCGAAAATAACCTCGGCGTCGCTGTCTAAAAGCTCACTTATTGAATCAACGGCGTTAGCAACCTCAACCATGGGAATGTCACCGGAGTAGCTTATGTTTATAAGAACACTCTTGGCGCCGTTAATAGATGTTTCAAGAAGGGGACTTTCTACAGCAAACTTCGCCGCATCCATAACATTGTCGGCGGTGCCTACGCCCATATGGGCATAGCCCCTGTTTTCAGTCATAACGGTTCTTACATCGGCAAAGTCAAGGTTGATTTCGCCCGGCCTTGCGATAAGGTCTGAAATACCTATAACGCCCTGAACGAGAACGCTGTCGGCAAGCTTAAAGGCGTCTTTGATGCTTGTGTTTTTGTCGGCTGTTTCGATAAGCTTCTGATTGGGAATAACAATGAGAGTGTCTACGTTGTCTTTAAGCTTTTCAATACCGTCAAGGGCAAATCTCATACGCTTTCTGCCTTCAAATTCAAAAGGCTTTGTAACAACGGCAACCGTCAAAATGCCCATTTCTTTGGCAATTGAAGCCACAACGGGAGCGGCGCCTGTGCCTGTGCCTCCGCCCATGCCGGCTGTAATGAAAGCCATATCAACATCGGCCATAGCGGCATATATTTCGTCTTTTGTTTCTTTAGCGGCTTCTGCGCCTACCTCGGGGCGGCCGCCTGCCCCTAAGCCTCTTGTGCTTTTAAGGCCTATGGCGATTTTTGCAGGAGCCAAATTGTCTTCAAGAGCCTGAGTATCCGTATTAACGGCAACATATTCTATTTTGTCGGCTCCCGACTCGATCATTCTGCTGACGGCGTTTCCCCCTCCGCCGCCTACGCCGAAAACTACGATTCTTGCTTTTTTATTTTGTTCAATATCATTTATAACATCTATCAATGGTTTTCCCTCCAGTGTTTTTTTCTTCTTATGTCATAACATCATATTCAATATAC
>JAJQCI010000298.1 GCA_021202835.1 Clostridiales bacterium
TTGCAATCCTGTTGTCATCCCTTTACACACAATAAATCGGCAAAGCCTTCTTCGCCGCCGACACCTCCGTTGCTTTCATCACGTAAAGTACAAACGGTCTTATACCTAACAATCCTACAAAGCAAACCAACCCTAAAACAGTAATATAAGCAGCTGCAGAATTATTTATAACCTTAACTGCTATATTTTTAATTTTATTCAACATTCCAAATCACCTGTTTTTTTACTATATTATTCGATTTATAAGCAGATTATCATATAAATATTAATTAACTGTAAAGATGGATTTTAAAATGCACAGACTTCTCCGTAGGACTGCTGTTTCCCGTTTTCTTAACAATAGCAAACGACATTAAAAAATTAGAATTTGAAGTATTATCCGGCATATAAAAAGACCTGTTTTTTACAGATCTTTTTAAGTTCGAGTCAGAGCTTTTTCAGTATAAGCTCGTTCATTTTTTCGTAAGAATCCCACATATTTTTATTTACAAGGCCTAATTTTACTGCCATTTTTTTCATGCAGTCATAAAGTTCACCGGCGGATATACCGATTTCTCTTTTTATAAAGCTGTCGTCTATTGAGATTATTGTGTGGGCGGCCTTGTTTCTTATTTTTTCCTCAGCTGTTCTGATTGTTTTGGCATATTTCTTTAGCTTTTCATCATCGGACATATCCTCGATTACGGCCTCAAGCTGTGCCGTTGTACATTCCCTGTCAGTGTAGCCGCCGTTATATTTATTGTTGAGACAGTTTAATATTCTCATGCCTATTTCGGTTTTTTCAAGAATTTCAGCCGACAATATATAGTGTTTGTTTCCCCTTAAAACACAATATTGTCTTACATCTCCGGCAATATTAAAAAAGGCTTTTTCCATAAGCTCCATAGCCGCCGGTGTTATTCCTCTCATAAAGCTTAAGTAGTCATTTCTTTTAAGAGTTACTCCCAGCCAAAGCATATATTCGGCAAAGCTTCTGCCGCTGTCGCTTCTGACGGGAATAACAGCCGAAGCATCGGGAATGTATTTGCAAACTCCGGGATAATTCAGTTTATATCTTTCCTCAGCCGCCTTAATCAGCCCAAAGACCTCATTGGAAATACGCTCTTTTATGCTTTCAGCCAATACTGCCGCCGCACTGTAGTCATAGGCATTTATATAACGGCGAATATTTTCTTTTTTTACCTTTACCATAAAATTCGGGCTATGTATTAAAGTTGTTCTGTCTTTAAAATCATCTGTATTGTCAAGATTGCAGTCCCATTGTTCCTTCACATCATATGTATCATGCCTGTCCCGTTCTACAGAGCCTTTTTCGCCGCTTGAAACCTGTATAACATTTATGTTTTTGTCAGACATAGCAGCAATAATCACAATAGTGTTTTTCATTGCAGGGGTTCCCGATGAAGCATTTCCGAAAATCTCCGCATGGGGATATTCTTTTTCTATTTCAAGAAATATATCTTCAAAATCATTAAAAAACGTATCAAAAATGTGGGGATTTGTACATTCCGGTCGTTCAATTGCTTTTATTTCAAATTTGTGGTTAAGCTTTTCGCCTAACTTTCTTATTGCCCAAGTGTATCTGTGATCTTTATTTTCATATTCCAACATTTTACCTGTAAAGTACAGATAAACAGCGTCCGGCTTATAAACCCGGCAGCAATGGAGCATAGAACCGTCAAGCATACTGTTAATAGGATCGCTGCCGCCTATTCCGGAAAAAAGTATCTTCATCAATAATCCCCCTGTTCTGAAAATTCAAATTATAATTACATCTTCTGCCTTGGGAGTTTCAACATTTCCCCAAGTCTTTATTTCACCGTTTCCGGTTATTTTGTATACCCTTATATTGTCTTCGTCCGCTATATAATCTCCTATTTTGGAAATAAGAAGATTATATTTGCTTTTACTTAAATTTCCCTCAAAAACCGACCTTTGTACTCTTAAGCCGTACCTTTCAAGGAATTTTGCAAATTTATATCTGCGCTTATTGTTATAAATATCATAGCATATTACAACAAAATAACATTTTTCCTTTATTTCATCATTTGTTTCAAAAAAATAACCGCCATTATTTATAAAACCCACCCCATTTACCTAAACATAAATTAAAAACAATTCTTTATCTTATGTATACAGGCTTATACAAGCTGCTGTCTTCGTTGTCAATTGCCTTCGCCAGCATTGCTGTTTGAAACCACAGAGCCCGTCTGAAGCTGATTCTTAAACCGGAGTGTTCTTCATAATCAAGATAGCTATTGTAGGTATTGAGTTTGTTTTCATACTTTCTTATAAAAACTTTAAATGTTTCACTATTCAAAAAAATTCCGTCATCTGACTTTGTAAATCCCTCTGTATGTACTTCGTGTCCATTTACAAGACTTAACACTACAGAATCAACAATAACACTTCTCCACTCTTCCATTAAATCGCTTGCAAGAGTGGGGTGTCTTTCTCTGTCTTGATGAAGAAAACCGGCATAAACATTAAGACCTTTTCCTTCGGCCGCTCCGTAAAGCTCATTCATAAGAAGTGAATAACCTAAACTGAGCATTGAGTTAAACTCGTCTTTCGGAGGTCTTCGGCTTCTTCCCGAAAATTTAAATCCCGGAGAAACACATTTAGATAAACCTTGAAAATAATATTTTGCGGCTATGCCTTCATACCCCATAAGCTGTTCTATGGAAACACAGCGGTCTATGCTCTTTGCCGTTATTTTTATTTGATTTATTGAGGCTTTTATATTTTCGTTACTGTCTGTTTTAGGGCAATATCGGCTTAAAACAACTGCCTGATTATGTATTTTCGCCTTTAAGATTTTTTTCGAAAGCTTCAGGCTGAATTCAGTGTTTCCGCTGAGCCTGAACTGCTTTCTCTGCCTGTTTATGTTTACATTTTCATTTGACATTATTCTGCCAAAATAGCCTCCTGTTTGAGAATACAAAGTCACTGTTATATTGTTTTTCATAAACATCTGCAGCGCAGGAGTAGTTATATGAACATTGCCGAATACAGAAACATATTCTATCGTTTCAATGGGAATAAGCCTTTTTAGCCCATTTGGAACAACAATAACACAATATCCGCCGTCAACGGAAATTTGACTGCCCTGTTCGTTTACATATACATAACTCATAAAATATCATTCACCCCCTATGGGGAATTGGTGTTTTAAAACCATGGGATTTCAGCGACTTTAATTTGAGAAATTTTTTTTTCCTTAAGCTATTGAGATTTTGTTTTTTAAATATG
>JAJQCI010000105.1 GCA_021202835.1 Clostridiales bacterium
ATATATAAACAGGTTCTGTTGTTAGAAGCTTTTCTATATTCAAAAGTCCCCATCCCTGCCGGTTTTTGGGAAAATTTAAATCATCTGAGGTTATTTTAAGCATGTACTTTACCTGGTTAGGAGTTAAACCGGGATATTTTTCCAAAAGAAGGGCTACAGCTCCGCTGACTATGGGGGTTGACATAGATGTTCCGCTTAAAGCTATATATTCTCCCGTGTTTGAACAGGAATATATTTCGGCTCCGGGTGCAAGTATGTCCGGCTTTATTATACATTCCCGTGTGGGTCCTCTTCCCGAAAAATCCTTTGCTTCTGTGTCCCATATGCTGCATTTTTTGTTGTCGTCAAAACAGCCTACTGTAATGGCCTTTCGGCTTGTGCCCGGTGAGGTAACCGAACCGGGAGCCGGGCCGCCGTTTCCTGCGGCATTAACAACAACAACTCCCACCTCCCAAAGGGCCTCAACAGCTGAAACAAGGGGGTCAAAGCTTTCTGATATTCCCGTGCCTACCGACAGATTGGCTATTCTTATTTTATATTTATCCCTGTTTTCATATACCCATTGAAGCCCGGCCAAAAGATCGGCTGAGCTTCCTCTGCCCAGCTTATCCAAAACCTTAACTCCCACAAGACTTACATTAGGGGCTATGCCCTTTCTTCCGCCTAAAATTCCGGAAACGTGAGAGCCATGTGAGTTGTCGTCATAGGGTTTTGTTTCTTCTCCTATAATATCCTTAAAGGCTTTTATTCGCCCTTTGAAATCATAAATATCCGATATTCCCGTGTCCAAAACGGCGGCGGTTATGTTTCTTCCGCTTAAGCCTTCGGGATTTTTATAATTAACCTTCCTTTTGGCGTTCTCAATCTGCGCCGCAACTCCCGTTTCTTTGGAAAATTTAACATTGCAGCCAAGGCCTTTCAAAGCTTTGAGTCTCTCTTCTTCTATTTCAAATATAAATGAGTTTATAAAGGGCAGTTCCTTTATAAGCCTTCCCTCTTTTAAAAAAGCTTCGGTACAGGCCGGGCTTGTGTTTTCGACTATTACTCTTATCATTTGGGCTTCACCTCTCTTTTCTAAGCCATTATATGACATAAAAAAGGTTTTGAAACTTGTTTAATGAAACAATGAATTATTCAGCGTTTCCTTAAATAAAAAAGTGCGGCCGTTTTTTGACCGCACAGCTTTTTATTCCTTGTTTTCATCATCGGGTGAAGCAATTTTCACAGCAGAGGGGAGAAATTCTCCGTTACTCCATTTATCTTCGTTTAAATGTATTATTACATAAGTGGCTGCTGTCAAAACAACACCTAAGACTATGGCAGCTATATTGGGGTTTGACATTCCCAAATACTGCCCGCCGTAATAGCCTATTATAACACCTGCCAAAAACATAACCATAGGAATTCCGTACATTATAATAACAGCCTTGAGAAAGTTCGTCTGTTCTATAAAAACCTCAACATTGTCACCCACAGAAGCGCCGCAGAGATTTCTCGCCTTCATTTCCATTTCCTTTTCGGTAAGCCCTGCCGTGCAGGCTCTACATTTTCCGCAGGCTTCTCTTCTTTTTAAAACAAGCTTAACCTGATCTCCTTCACAGGCTATAACTTTTCCTACCTCAGCCATATTAAAGACCTCCGTTTTTGCTTTTTTCATCATCACTTAATATTTTTTCAAGCTCTTCGGGAACGGGCTCACCTGCAACGGCTTTTTTTCTTAAAAATTCCTCAAGAATTTTGCCCTGTTCCTTCTTTTGTATATTTTTTTCTTTCTTCATTAGCTTATTTTCCTTACTGCTCTTCACCGGCAAGAAGCTTGTCAGCATATTTTTTATCACTGAAAATCTTATCTGCTACCTTTTTAAGCTCGTCATCACCTATTGCAGTGACTCTGCCGTTATCAAACTGACGGTCAACCCAAGCCTTTAAGGCCCTTGTTGCCTTATCTCTCTTGCCGAATTCCTTATCCTTATAGCTTGAATTAAGCCAGTAGGCAATGCCGGCAAGGCCCGAGGTTTTTGAAACCGCAACCTTAACAGGGCGCTTAAGAAGCTTTTCGGTGTTAAATATGTTGTAAATTTCTTCGTTTTTAAGTATTCCGTCGGCATGAATTCCTGCCTTTGTAACGTTAAAGTTTTTGCCTACAAAGGGAGTCATAGGCGGAATTTCATAGCCTATTTCCTTTTCGAAATATTCTGCAATATCCGTTATAACGGTAGTATCCATACCGTCAAGAGTACCTCTCAGCTGAGCATATTCCATAACCATAGCCTCAAGTGGAGTGTTTCCCGTTCTTTCGCCTATTCCGAAAAGAGAAGCATTAACGGAACTGCAGCCGTAAAGCCATGCCGTTGTTGCATTTGTAACGGCTCTGTAAAAATCGTTGTGACCGTGCCACTCCAAAAGCTCCGAAGAAATTTGAGCATGGTGGTGAAGGCCGTAAATAAGACCGGCTACTGAACGGGGCATAACCGTACCGGGGATTGAAACGCCATAGCCCATTGTGTCGCAGGCTCTTATTTTGATGGGAACACCTGACTGCCTCGAAAGCTCCATAAGCCTTTCTGCAAAGGGAACAACAAAGCCGTAAAAATCGGCCCTTGTTATGTCTTCAAAATGACATCTGGGGTAAATTCCCATTTCTATACAGTCGCTTATAATCTTTATATATTTATCTATTATCTTACTTCTTGTGGACTTCATTTTTTCGAAAATATGATAGTCCGAACAGGAAACCAAAATACCCGTTTCCTTTATTCCTATTGACTTGGCAAGCTCAAAGTCTTCCTTCGTGGCCCTTATCCATGTTGTTACCTCGGGAAATTCATAGCCCAGTTCAAGACATTTATAGACGGCGTCCTGATCGTTTTTTGAATATATGAAAAATTCACACTGTTTAATTTTGCCCTTGGGGCCGCCTAAGGCCTTAAGCATTTTGTATATTGTTACAATCTGATCAACAGTATAAGGCCCCCTTGCCTGCTGGCCGTCTCTGAAGGTTGTGTCCGTAATCCAAATATCGTCGGGAACCTCCATAGGCACAATACGGCGGTTAAAAGCAATTTTGGGAACTTCGTCATAGCCGTATAAGTTTTTGTAGAGATTAGGCTCCTTAACGTCCTGCAAAGGATATGAAAATTCATTTCTTTCAATTAAATTGTAACGTTTATTATAATAAAACATAATCACAGCCTCCTAACATAAACCCAACATAAACCCAAAAAAGCCGATTGAAAACCTCCGGAAATCTT
>JAJQCI010000354.1 GCA_021202835.1 Clostridiales bacterium
CTGACGCACCTCGGGGTGCGTCAGTCGGCGCTCGCAACCCTCAGTGATCGGTTACAAAATTACCTATTGCAGAGCACTTTGTTCTTTTGAAATGTTTGTCCTTTCAAGCTCTGCCCTTAAGTCCTTAACCCACGGATGCTGTGCAATAATACTTTCCTTAGAAATAATATCCATACTCTGTCGGCAGTTGTTTATTGCTTCGGTTTCGTTTATCAAAACATCTCTGTTAAATATTATTTCCGCTGTTTCAGCGCCGAAGTCCCCTTTTCCGCAGTTTGAAAGATAATCTGAAACAAATCTTAAAACTTCTTTAAAGCTTGCCTGAAATTCCGTTTCGGTGTTGTTTGTATCAATGTCTATTTCCGAAAACATAGCTTTAATATTAAGCTGATTGGGATTGTTTGAAAATCTTTCATCCCTTGAATCATAGCCTCCGCCGTTTTCAATAATGGCTTTTTTCAGCATATCACAGACATCCTTATAGTTTTCGGCATTTATATCAACCTTCAAAGTGTCTATTCCGCCGTCGCAGCCGTCTATACTTCTTACCTTAACGGCGCCGTATTCGCTCAGATTTCTTCTGAACTGCCCCAAATCTTCACCGTCATAATTTTTTATAACAAGAATCGTATTTCGGCTGTCCTCCTGCATATTGTTCATAAAGTCCGACCTTGCTGTATTAAGGGCATCCTGCAGACTTTTGACCCTTTTTATAAGAGGAATTTCCTTGCTGTTTGCCTTAAAAGCTATAAGAGGAATTTCGGAAAAGCCGAAAGCTTCGTCATCTGTAAAGGCATAGGGCATAAATTCCGTTTCCGCATCGGGAATAAGCCTGCCGCCGTTCATTTCGTAAAACCTCACACCGTTTTTATCATATATTTCGGCCTTGTCTTTAAAGCTTTCTCTTTCGCCGTCATAGCCGTATATTCTGTAAATTCTGACAGCAAGCTCAAGCTCACGGTGTTTCTCGTCCTTCCAAAAAGGCAAAATCTCATAGGGCTTAAATCTTCTGAATGAAAGACATCCCTTTTCATCATAAAATATGTAAAGCCAGCCTATACCTCCGAGGTAACAGTCCTCAAGTACAAGTCTTAAGGTTCTTAAGAATTCGCTGTCGAAAATCAAATTAAGCTGTTTTTCATAATCGGCGTTTTTACATCTTACGGTAAATGGCCTGCCTAAAAAATATCCTGTTTTCTGATCAACAAGCCTTGAAAACTGGTTGTCAACAAGTCTGTTGTTGGGGAGATTTTTAACCTCCGTCAGTTCTCCTCCATCGCCTATAACCATGCGCCTGCGCCGGAGTATATCCTGTTCTCCCATATAATATTTTTCGCCTGTAATCATATCCAGTCTTGCAGGAGATGACAAAAACTTTTCAATTTCTCTTTCAATAAACCGCCTGTCGGACATTACACTTAAGGCCCCGTTTTCTATTATTGCCTCTGCTTCCTTTGTTAAATAATTAAAAAAACCAAACACAAAAATCCCTCCGTTAAAAACTCATTCTGTCTCCCGTAACTGCTTCTTCTAAACTGTATCTCATTGCGTCCATAAGATGGTTAAAATCATCCTTGGGTACGTTAAGCCTTTTTCCTTCTCTGTCACTTTCCCAGCAGTAGTTGGAAATTTCCGTCAAAAAATTACAGCATTTTCTGTGGATTATCAGCTTACAGCCCCGTATAAACTGAATACCATTGTTTATGCTGTCTTTGCCCTTTCTTGCAGCCCTTATGCCTTTTAAACCCAGCTGCCTAAGCTCCTCAATACTTTTGGGCTCTGCGGCATCGGCCCTTATTTTTTCTTTACCGAAGCCCATCTCCTTTATTCTTGACGCAAGCTTAAAATTTGTAAGTCCTCTTTCATAAAGCTCATCAAAAACATAAATAACCTTTTCTTTCTTTAAAAACACCCCACAAAACAGGGCGGTAGGGTCGTTTGTATAGCCAAAGTCAAGCCCGAAAACGGAAACGGCATCTTTTATCTTAAAAACCTCTGAAACAGCAAAGTCGGCCTCCTCCCAGTTTTCATATACAACACCTTCGGATATACCCCAGTTTCCCAGCCCTGCCACCTGATACCTTGCTGGATTTCTCTTCTTCATATCTTCAAAAAGCCTGATATCGGCCTCATCAAGAAATTCATTTATTAAATAATTTGTCGTAAACGCTAAAATTTCCGGATTCTGCACATCAAAAAAACGCTTTTTAAGCCAGTGTCTTTCATTCCAAGGATTAAATGTAAGAGTAATTTGTTTAAAAAGCCCTTCCGGCACAACTCCTCTTATACTTTCGTCAAGAATATTAAAATCTTTTTCGTTTGTTATTTCATAAGCCTCTTCAATCCACAGCCAACAAAGCCGCCCAACCTCCGTTGTTATTGATGTCACCTTAAGGGGATCATCAAGACCTCTGAAAAAAATCTTCTGCCCTGTAGGCAAATAAGTCATTTCAAGAGGACTTTCCTTAAATGACCACGCTGCCCCGGCCCCAAGTCTTGCCACTGCCCACTTAAGCTCGGTAAAACAGCTGTCTTTCAGAGTTCTGTAGGTTTTTCTGACAACAAGGGTGTTTGCTTCATTATAAAGCATCATATTCAAAATATACCAAAGAGCTGCTGTTTTGCTTTTTTTGCTTCCTCTGCTGCCTTTTACAATTCTGTATCTGCCGCGAAAGAACCAAAATTCCCTATAGCCTTTTCCTATAAGCTCACTGAATTTTATTGCTGCCATAAAATACACCTCAGATTTTTAGAATATATTTTCTAAAGGTGGCTGCCCACTTTTCAAGTCAATTAAAAATTGACTTGAAAAGCGACCCGGGGAGGGGCAAAATCCGCTGCGGCCTGCGGCCGCAGCGGATTTTGCCCCAAAGCTTCAGAAATCGGTTACAGCGCTGTCGAATTCAAATCATTCGTCTACATCAACCTTAATCTCTATGCTTTCCGCCCTATTTGCATTTTCCTTTCTATTATACAGGCCGTAATGCCTGCCTAAAAGCTCAGCCGCCTTGCTCCGCTCCCGAAGAGTCGGGGTCTTGCTTACCAACTCTTTATTCACAACAACCTCCTCGGTAATCCTTCCTCTCATAAGTCTTGTCAGATAAATCATAATTTCTTCCTCATCGGCAATTTCCAAAGAGCTCTCCCCCGATACTCTTTCTTTAATATATTCTCTGACATTTTCCCTTTCAAAAAACTCTTCTCCGAAATTTCCTCTGACCGTATCTGAATTATATCCTGCCATGAGC
>JAJQCI010000232.1 GCA_021202835.1 Clostridiales bacterium
GTCCCACATAGCGTCTAAAATGGGCATCAGGCTGTAACCCAAATCGGAACGCCTGTATTCTACATGCGGAGGTACTTCCGGAAATACAGTGCGGATTACAAGGCCGCTCGCCTCCATTTGGCGCAGCTGGGCAGTCAGAACCTTTTGGGAAACACTGCCTATAGACTTTTTTAGTTCGCCGAATCTTTTTGTCCCCGGCATAAGGTCACGAAGAATAAGAACCTTCCATTTATCTCCTATGAGGGAAAGGGTTGTTTCAACAGGGCAGGCCGGCAGCTCTTTTGAGGATGTTGTATAAGTGTCTTTTTTTATTTTCATAATGATTTCCTCCCATAGTTTCCTTTTGGTAACTATAGCACTTTATTGTGCTTACTTGACGTTTTTACCGTACTCCTTTATTATAAATATAAAGAAAGGAAAAAACAACCCTTTCAAAAATAATTTCAAAACAATTTTAAAACGGAGGTATTTACTATGAAGAAGGTTATCGAATTTTTAAACGCAAATCCCGTACAATATTTAGCTACAGTAGGCCGTGACGGAAAGGCAAAGTGCCGTCCGTTTATGTTCTCAGGTGAGATGGACGGAAAAATGTGGTTCTGCACAAACAACGCAAAGGACGTTTATAAGGATATGCAGGAAAATCCCGAAATCGAAATTTCTGTTTCAAGCCCTTCATATGCTTGGATTCGTCTTCACGGAACGGCGGTTTTTGAAAACAATATGGCTGCAAAGGAAATGTGTATTCAAAACCCAATTGTAAAGGGTCAGTATCAGACAGCGGAAAACCCCATTTTCGAGGTTTTCTATCTCAAGGACGCACACGGTGTAATTGCCGATTTTTCAGGCAACCCTCCCTATGAATTTTAATTAAAATAATTTTTGAAAGGCGGCGGCAGATATGGCAGAAAAAAATTATTTACAAATGTTGGTTGAGGAAATTCATTCGGCGGCTGTTGCTACAATCGGAAAGGACGGACACCCCCAAATCCGTACTATAGATGTGATGCTGTGGGACGAAAAGGGCATATATTTTCTGACAGCAAAGGGAAAGGCTTTTTACAGCCAGCTCAAGGAGCAGGGCTATATTGCTCTTTCAGCCGTTAAAGATAAAAAGTCGGTTTCTCTTCGGGGTAAAATTCAAAATATAGGCAGCGAAAAGCTGGACGAAATTTTTGAAAAGAATACATATATGCAGAAAATATATCCCGGTGATACAAGAAGTGCTTTAGAGATTTTCAGGCTTTATGAAGCCGAGGGCGAATATTTTGATATAAGCAACCCTTCGAGGGTTGTGCGTGATGTCATAACAATAGGCCGGCCAAAAACCCCGGAAAGCGGCTATTTTGTAGGCAATAACTGCATAGGCTGTAAGCTCTGCTATTCTGTCTGCCCTCAAAAATGCATTGACATTTCTGGGATACCTGTGGTAATCGATCAAAACCGCTGCCTTCACTGCGGCCGCTGTGCAGAGATTTGCCCCAAACAGACCATTGAAAAGAGGGGATAACAATGACACAGGCGGAAAAAAGACTTTATTTGATTAATTATCTTATTTCTGAGGACAACAGGTATGGAGAAATTCAAATTCCACAGGGGGAAAATGAACAAAAAGGCTTTTAAGGGCTTTGTTTAATATTCGTATGCCGGGAAAGATAAGTCGGGAGTTTTTGAAAATACAGGATGAATATTTACAGGAAGAAACAAGGCGAAAAAGCATTACGGATATTTCCGGCTTGCCGCCAATACAGGAAGATATTTATCTTTGGCAGGGAGATATAACAACCCTTCGCTGCGGAGCAATTGTAAACGCCGCAAACTCCCGTATGCTTGGCTGTTTCTGCCCCAATCACGGCTGCATTGACAATGCCATTCACACCTGCGCCGGAATACAGCTTCGTGAAGCCTGTGCAGAGCTTATGAAAGCTCAGGGTCACGAAGAGGAAACGGGAAGGGCAAAAATCACACCGGCTTTTAATCTGCCCTGTGATCATGTTATTCACACGGTAGGGCCTATTGTGGGCAGCAGACTTACAAAGAAAGACGAGGCACTTCTTGCCTCCTGTTACCGCTCCTGTTTGGAAACAGCTGAAAAAAACAATGTCAAAAGCCTTGCTTTCTGCTGCATTTCCACCGGAGAATTTCACTTTCCCAATGAAAGGGCGGCGGAAATTGCCGTTAAAACAGTAAAGGAATATAAAAATAATTCACAAAGCAAAATTGAGGTGATATTCAATGTTTTTAAGGAGATCGACTTTAAAATATACGGAAAGCTGCTTAAATGAGCAAATTTTCAGGCTGAAAAACGAAATTGAAACTGCCGACGCCGTTATTATAGGGGCAGGAGCAGGCCTTTCCGCTTCGGCAGGGCTTTCCTACAACGGAGAGCGTTTTGAAAAGCATTTTTCTGATTTTCACAGAAAATACGGTATCGCCGATATGTATTCAGGCGGCTTCTATCCTTTCAACACCTTAGAGGAATACTGGGCTTGGTGGTCAAGGCATATCTATATAAACAGATATGAGCCGAAAGCCGGAAAGCCCTATAGTGACTTATTAGAGCTCGTGAGGGATAAGGACTATTTTGTTTTAACCACCAACGTTGACCATCTGTTTCAAAAGGCAGGTTTTGATAAAAAACGGCTTTTTTACACACAGGGTGATTACGGCCTGTGGCAGTGTTCAAAGCCCTGTCACAACAAAACCTATGACAATGAAGAAGCTGTCAGACAAATGGTGAATGAGCAGAAAAATATGAAAATCCCCTCAGAGCTTGTTCCTCACTGCCCTGTCTGCGGAGCGCCTATGACAATGAATCTTCGCTGTGACAACACCTTTGTGGAAGATGAAGGCTGGTACAAAGCCGCAGAGCATTATTCCGATTTTCTCCGCCGACATAAAAATCTCCGCATACTTTTTTTGGAATTAGGCGTGGGCAGAAATACCCCCGTCATTATAAAATATCCCTTTCTGCAAATGACGGCGGAAAACAAAAAGGCCGTATATGCCTGTATCAATAAAGGCGAGGCATTTTGCCCTGCGGAAATAAAAGACCGTTCAATTTGTCTGGACTCGGATATTTCTGAAGTACTTTACAAATTAAATAAAAAAGTTCTTTCGGCTTAGTCCTCTAAAAATAATGTGAAATCGATAAAATTATCAGAACAGAAAAAATCCCCCGAATTAACGGAGGATTTTTACTTATATATGAATAATGCAAAGAAGTATATTA
>JAJQCI010000014.1 GCA_021202835.1 Clostridiales bacterium
CCGATAAAAATCCTGAAATATATGGGCCTGATTTGGCAGCAAGCTATTACAATATAGGAATTTTATATAAGAAAATGAATGAACCGGAAACAGCAAAAATATATAGGGAAGAAGCTTTTAAGACGGCTGAAAAGTATAAGAATATAAGCGGTTTGTGTGAGCGAATTTGTGATATATTAAAGCCGCAGATGTAATATTCACCATAATTTTCGACAAGAGCGGAACCCGTTTTCATTTATAAACAATGGAGATATTATAATAAGCCCCTGCTTGTCTGTTAATGTATATTTCAAGACAGGCAGGGGGAGAAATCGGCTTTTTATTCCTTTTCGGAGTCAGACTCGGAGGTTTGAAAGCTGTCGATGAGGGCGGTTATGTTTTTGAGGCTTTCACGAAGCTTTTCGAACTCTTCATTATTGGGTATTTCAAAGTATTTTTTGGCAAGGTTTAAATAGTCTGAATTAAAGCTGTTTAAATATTCTATTTTGTCCTCAACAAAAAGCTTAAGCTCGTTCATTTTGTCGGTTTCCCGGCGGCGGATTAAGGCTATTTGATTTTGGGTTTTTGAAAGAAGCCTGTCAGACTCGTTTTTTGCTTCGGTAAGAATTGTTTCGGCCTGAGTCTTTGCCTGAGTGATAATTTCGTTATATTCCTTATCGGCCTTGGCCTTTACTTCGGAGGCGGCGATTTCGGCGCTTATGATGGCCTTGTTTATATGGCTTTCTTTATCTTTAAATTCATTAAGCTCTTCATTAAGCCACGCTATATGTGAATCGACTTCATAAATGTCATAGCCTTTCCTGACAATTTTAAAATTAGGCATAATTTTTCCCCCTTAAATCAATTTACTTTTTTTATAATGTATGATATTATATAATAACAGTTCAGCCGTGACTTATAAAGGCGCTTCTGCTGAACACCGGAATTACACAATTAAGTATAACATTATATGGAAAAATATGCAAGTATAAAGGTGATTTTTAATGGATTTAGATTATTTTATGAGTTTAGCTGAGGAGGAGGCCTTAAAGGCCTTTGAAAAGGACGAAGTTCCTATAGGCTGTGTTATTGTTTATAAGGGTGAGGTTATCGGCAGAGGCTCAAACAGCCGAATTTCCGACAAAAACCCCCTATGTCACGCTGAAATAAAGGCTATAAACAGGGCCTGCGGCGTTGTGGGCGACTGGCGGCTGGAGGGCTGCAGCCTGTTTGTAACTATAGAGCCCTGCCCAATGTGTTCCGGGGCGATTTTACAGGCCAGAATTGACAGAGTTGTTTTCGGGGCCTCAAACCCCAAGGCCGGCTGCTGCGGCTCAATACTTAATATGATGGACGATGACAGATTCAATCACAAGGTTGAGGTTATAAAGGGAATAAGAGAGGAAGAGTGCACAAAGCTTATGAAGGATTTTTTTAAGCGGAGGAGGGAAAAAGCATGAAAACAGCCTTGACAATAGCAGGCTCCGACTGCTCCGGCGGAGCCGGAATTCAGGCCGACCTTAAAACCTTCGCCGCCCATAATGTATACGGAATGAGCATTATAACCGCCGTTGTTGCCGAAAACACAACGGGAGTTTTGGGCATAGAAAGAATTTCGAAAAAGAGCATATTGCAGCAGTTTAAAGCCGTTTTTGAGGATATATTCCCCGACAGCGTAAAAATAGGAATGCTTTCGGAAAGGGCCGCCTGTGAAGCCGTTTATGAGGGCTTGGAGATGTATACCCCAAAAAATGTGGTTATTGACCCTGTTTTGTATGCAAAGGACGGCACGGCGCTTACAGACGGGGATAATATGGATTTCTTAATAAAAAATATATTTACAAAGGCCGACCTTCTGACGCCCAACATTCCCGAGGCTGAAAAAATAACGGGTTTAAAAATAAAGAGTATTGAGGATATGAAGAAGGCCTGCAGGGAGATAAATTCAATGGGTATAAAAGCCGTTCTTTTAAAGGGAGGTCATTTTGAAGGGGAGCCCACTGACATTCTTTTTGACGGCGGCGATTTTAAATTTTTTCGGGCAAAAAGGATAAACACAAAAAACACCCACGGAACGGGCTGTACTCTTTCTTCGGCCGCTGCGGCAAACCTTGCTGCAGGCAAAACAATGGAAGAGGCGGTTTTTTCGGCAAAGAAATATATTAACACGGCAATAGAAAATTCTCTCAGTTTGGGGAAGGGAAACGGCCCCCTTAACCATATGTACAGTGTATTTAAAGGTGATGATTATGTTTAAGAATATTGAGGCGGTTATTATGGACCTTGACGGAACTCTTGTGGATTCGGGCTATGTGTGGAGCAAGGTTGACAGGGATTTTTTCAGCAAAAGGGGGATGGAGATTCCTGCCGGATATACGGCGAAAATAAATTCATTAAGCTTCAGGGAGGTGGCCGAGTTTACAAAAAGAGAATATGGTATTTCCGAGAGTATTGAGGAAATTATGGCAGAGTGGAATAATATGGCGGCTCGGGAGTATGCTGTGGGGGTTAGGCTTAAAGACGGAGCAGCTGAGCTTTTGAAAAAGCTGAAAGGGGAAAATATTAAAATAGGGCTTGCAACCGCAAACACAGATGAGCTTTTTATGCCCTGCCTTAAAAACAACAATGTTGATATTTATTTTGATACATATGCTCATGGGGGAGAGGTTAAAAACAGCAAGGAATTTCCGGATATTTATCTTCTCTGTGCCGAAAGGCTTGAGACTCGGCCGGAACGCTGTCTTGTTTTTGAAGATATAACAAGGGGCATAAGAGGCGCAAAAAAAGCAGGTATGAAAACCTGCGGCGTATATGACGGCTATACGGCTTATGAGTGGCCGGAGGTTAAGAAAATGGCCGACTACAGCATAAAATCATTCAGAGAACTTTTATAAACAACAAAACAGGCGGTCAAGATTTTTATGGATTGACCGCCTGTTAATTATAAACGCAGACGGTGGGATTCGAACCCACGAGCCTAAAAAGAAGGCTACTTGATTTCGAGTCAAGCTCGTTATGACCGCTTCGATACGTCTGCATAAATTGTATAAACAACGGAGATGAAAGCCCCGAGGTTTTTAAACCTGCGGATAACAGGACTTGAACCTGCACTCACGAAGAACCGGATTCTAAGTCCGGCGCGTCTGCCAATTCCGCCATATCCGCTAACACCATATAATTATAACTCATG
>JAJQCI010000017.1 GCA_021202835.1 Clostridiales bacterium
TTAAAGGGCTTATGACGGTTGCGCCTTATGACGAAAATCCCGGCAACAACAGAATATATTTTAGAAAAATGCGTGAATTATTTGTTGACATTAAAGCAAAAAACTGTGATAATATAGATATGACTTATTTGTCTATGGGTATGACTAATGATTATATAGAAGCAATCGAAGAAGGGGCTGATATTGTCCGCATAGGCACGGGTATATTCGGCAAAAGAAATTATAATTAGGAGGAACCTACATGCCAAGCTTTTTGGAAAATATTAAAGAAAGACTTTTCCCCAACAATTACGGTGACGAATATTATGACACCGACGCAGGGGAAGACTATGAAGATGATTACGAAGAGGCGCCGGCCCCCAGACCGGTTTCTTCATCGTCCTCAAGAAGATACACATCAAGCCGCTACGGCTCAAATTCAAAGGTTTATAAGGTAAACACAAACGTTCAGATGGAGGTTTTGGTAAGTACCCCCACAAGCGTTGAAGAAGCCGGCGAAGCCTGCGACGCTCTTCGTGACAGAAAGACCGTTGTTGTAAATCTTGAAAAGGTTAACTTTGAAACGGCTCAGAGAATAAGTGACTTCTTAAGCGGAGCAAGCTATGTTTTAGACGGCAGTGTTCAGCTTATTTCAGACGAAATTCTCATAATAGGGCCTATGAATGTTGACATAACGGGCAACTTTGCCGATGAGCTTAAGGCAAACGGCATAAGCATCCCCAAAACAGCGTCGACAAAGTGGAGATAACAAAAGGGTGATTTGATGCTTTCATATTCGGTTAAGATGTTGTTAATTCAGGCTGTCAGCTGGATGTCAAGGCTGTTTTATTTCCTGATACTTATAAGGTGTCTTTTGAGCTGGCTGCCTATTGACAGAAGAAATAAATTCGCAGATTTGGTATATACTCTTACAGAGCCCGTTCTTGAGCCCATAAGAAGGCTCTTTGACAGGTCGCCCTTGGGGGGATATGGCATGAGGATAGATTTTTCCCCTGTAATTGCCATAATTCTGGTTGAGATCGTCTGCAATATAATAATAAATATAATATACTATGTTTAACAAAAGTGAGTATTTAAAAAACATTTCCGACGATGAGCTTAAAATGTTTCTTGCCAAAGGCTTTGACAAGGCGGCTTACGCCGAAAAAAGACATGAAGCGGCCTTTACGGATTTTGCAGACCCGTTTAAGGTTATGACACTTTCGGCCGCAGTCAGGAAAAACACGGGCTTAGAGGTTAAAGTCTTCGGCGGCTTTGAAGGGGCCGAGAGGCTTATGGCCGGGTTCTGTCCCGAATATGCCGTGGAAAGGCCTTTTCCCATAGTGCCTGTTTTAATAAGCTATAACTCTGCATACTCCAAAAAGCTTTCTCACAGAGACTTTTTGGGTTCCGTTTTGGGCTTGGGAATCGAAAGAAGCAAAATAGGTGATATTTTAGTCAATGAGGGAAATGCCCTTGTTTTCTGTTGTGAGTCTGTTGCCGGCTTTATTGAGACAAGCCTTGAACAGGTTGGGCACACAAAGGTCAGGGCGGAGATAAAAGAGCATATTTGAGGCCTTATTCACGCAGAAGAAATTAAGGCATCGGTTAAAACGGCGGCGGCTTATAGTGTTGATGCTGTTTTAAGCTCTGTTTTTAACATTTCCAGATCGGCGGCGGCGGAAGCCGTTAAAGCAGGAAAGGTTTTTGTTAACTGGGCCCCTGTAACAAGCGGTTCCAACAAGCTTTCGGAGGGTGACGTTATAACTCTGAGAGGAAAGGGCAGGGTTAAGCTTCTTGAATTTCCGGGAAGCACAAAAAAGGATAAATTAATTATAAAATTTCAGAGATTTAATTAGGAGGGGACAGCTTTGCTTACACCTATTGATATAGAAACAGCGGAATTTAAAAAAGTCGCTTTGGGATATGCACCCGATGGAGTTGACGAGTTTTTAAATAAGGTAATTGTGGAATTTGAAAGGCTTTATAAAGAAAACGCAGGCTTAAGAGACAGAATAAAAAACCTCGAAGAAAGTCTCGGCTATTATAAGTCTCTTGAAGAATCCATAAAAAGCTCCATTGTTATTGCCGAAAAGGCAGCAGCCGAAACAAAGCAGACCGCAGCCGACCAGGCCTCGAACATTATGAAAAAGGCCCAGCTTAAAGCCGACGAGCTTCTTTTAGACGCAAACAGACAGAAATATCAGCTTGAATCGTCTATTTCAGAGCTTAAGTCAAGATATACACTGCTTTCATCAGGAATTAAGGGGCTTATCGAAGCTGAGCTTGAGTTTATAGATCAAAGCAGAGAAATACTCGAAGAGGCTGTTCCCGGTATGGAAGAAGCGGCGGCAGCCGAGGAAGAAAAAAATTTAATCAGAGTAAATTAAATTATTTAACAAGTCGGCTCAAATGTTAAGGACGGAGGGGTAAAGCCGTGCCTTGATATTTGAGCCGATTTGCTGTAAAAATTGAGCCGTCTTGAGGGGCGTCGGCTTGCGTTGAGCCGCTGCTTCGGAGGTGTTCGGCAGACAGCGTGTGTGTGGTTAAGGCCCTTAAAAACGGCCGGCATCCTGTAATATTGGGAAAGGTGAATTATATGATGATTTCAACAAGAGGCAGATATGCCCTGAGGGTTATGGTTGATCTTGCAGAAAGAAAAACCGACGAATATGTGGCCCTTAGAGAGATTGCCGAAAGTCAGGGAATATCTGAAAAATATCTTGAAGCCATTGTTAAACGGCTTGTAAGAGAGGGCCTTATAAGAGGCATAAGAGGCAAGGGCGGCGGCTACAGGCTGTCAAGAGCGCCGGGTGAATATACCGTAGGCAGTATATTAAAGGCGGCGGATGAAAGTCTTGCGCCGGTGGCCTGTCTCGAAACCGAAGAAAATCTCTGCGAAAGGGCAGAGGGCTGTAAGGTTCTGCCTATGTGGGAAAAGCTTTACGGTCTTATAGACGATTTTTTCGAGGGCATAACGCTGGATATGCTTATGTAAAAAATTATTATGAGATTGTTTTGCGCTTTAAGGGATTTTTTATTGCAATGGACTAATTTTTGATATATAATTATTTATTATTTATATGATTTTTAAGAAGAGGTATGTATATGGATTTAAGAACAGGACTGGG
>JAJQCI010000332.1 GCA_021202835.1 Clostridiales bacterium
GCATATAGCATCTTCAATGATCATAAGAATTTCATCCTGGTTATATTTTTTTGTGTTTTCCATAAAGCACTCTCCTTGTTTTAAATCTGTACAGTCAAATGCAAGGTTGTGAAAATGCTTTAAAAATATAAGCGTTTTCAAATGTTTTTATAATTATTTTCCCATATATTATTATGTGACTGTATACAATGCTCCCTTTTTAAGGGGAGCTGTCACCGGCGTGTGGTGACAGAATGAAGTTTGTAATATTTAACGGGCAGTAATTTGTTATGACCGGCAGATCAAGGTGACTGAGAGGTACTGCAGGAGGAACGCCCGAACCCGGCGGCACCCGGTTCAGGCGTTCCCCGGCTTATAATTTATTGCGGCAGTGTGAAGCTCGGGCGTACAAACCTTAAGCACCTCTTCGTCAGCTTTGGACTTGGTAATATTAGTTTATTGCTGCAAATAAAATTTTTCTGCATCCTATTTTTACACACCCATCGCTGCCGCTTCTCCTTAAAAGGAGAGGCTTGTCGGCCCCGGCAGCTTATTGGCGGAGCATTATTTTTCGAAAATCTCTGGTAACAGTTCCGCCCGTGCAGGGCAAGGCTGAACTGTTATAATCTCTGAAGCGGTTTTTATTTTGTGTAATATAATTATATACAGCCGCTTTTTGAAGGTTAGTTTTCTTCCTTAAACCTGCGGTTGTTTTCAACCAGTTCGTTAAAGGTTACGGGTTTAAAGCCGTTTAAATCCACTCCGGCATTCAGTACACGCTCCCTTGCCTTAAGACAGGGCCAAAAGTCCATATGTGTGTTATTATGTATGTGTCCGTGAATCATATAGTTTTTGGAATCTTTTCTGTATGAAAGCATAGGATAGTGACACAGTGTAAGTCCGTGGGTTCCGTCAGAGGTTTCAGAATATGATTCTACGCTTTCAAAATATTTTTCCATACTTACGGCGCCTGTATTTTTTGTCCAAAAGCTGTCATGGTTGCCTAAAATAAGCTTTTTCTTTCCCTTGAGGGTTTTTAATATTTCCTCAACCTCTTCCGCACTGCAGCGGAAAAACATATCTCCCAGAATATAGACTGTGTCACGGTTTGTAACTCTGGAGTTCCAGTTTTCAATCAAAAATTCGTTCATTGTCTTGGCATCGGGAAAAGGGCGGCTGCAAAATTTTATTATATTCTCGTGTCCGAAATGTGTATCGGCTGTAAAGTAAACCATAAGCTGACCTCCTATTAATTTTGTTTTAACGTTTAGGCTGTTATTTGAATACGGCTTTAAATACATCAAGATTTACGGAAGGCGGAACCGCAAAATATACCTCTTTGAATACGTCTCCGAAGCCGTTTAAAAGTTCTTTCCAGGCTTTTGCAGTAAGCTCCGGCGAGTTTCCGAAAACGCCGCAGCCGAAAGCTCCTAAAATCAGTGTATCGCAGTGATTCATATAAAACATATCCAGTATTCTGTTCATACGCTGTTTCATAATCTTTGCGGAAAGCTCTTCATTTCCTCTTTTAACTCTTTTTTGATTTACGGCTCCGCAGGTAATTACCGTATAGCTTTTGGCGTCATTAAACACCGTTTTTGTGACAATCATTGAATTGTCATAAAATTCACTGCTTTCAAGCTTTGCTTTGTTGTAAAAGTCGCTGTTGCTGCGGCAGTATTCAAGCTGAAGGTAAAGATTTGATTCGTGACAGAGTGACTCCTCCTGGGCTAAGGCTCCCCTAAGGAAGCCTCCTCCCGGATTTGTTCTTGAAGCAAAATTCAAAACACCTATTTTTTCCGTATCTCTGCGGTTTTTGCCTAAAGAATATATGACAGAGGCAGTTGTTTTGGGCAAAACCCGAATATTTGTCATACAGTCTCCTTTGGCCTTTCCTCCGTATATCCTCGGCATTTTTTCGTTTATGTATCTATAGCCGTAAACCTTGCTGCTTTCTTTTATTTCTTTTTCTGTAAAGTCATTTTCCGTTTCTTTAAGCTTTTTATAAGCCAAAGCGGTTCTGTCATATCTATTGTTCATCATATTGTTTTAATCTCCTTTATTATATACAGCAGTTTTTATTTGCAGAGGTTAAATTTCCATATTCCGTCTTTAAAAATACAGTGGTCATTATCGTATATTATCTCATCAGGCTTTTTGGTTTTTTTTGAATAGATAAGCATATGCTCCTGATTTGTAACTGCACAGCAGCCTGAGGGGAAAAGACAATTCATAAGCAGGAAGAACGCCTCATTTGCACTGTAAAAATCTGTTATGGAATATTTAATATCGATTACAACGTCTGAATCTTTCAAAAACATCTCAGAAGTAATGGGCTTTGATGAATATATTTCCACATTTTTGCACACAGAGGTTAAAAGTCCCTGAAGCTTTAAAACCATTTCCGACCATGTTTTGGGAATTTTGTATTGGCGTAATGAGTTTTCGAATATATTGGAAGAAGAGTCTTCACCCACCGCTGCTTTTTCCTCATTTATTTTATCTTCGGCTTCCCTTACAAGCTTTTCCTCTTCGGGAGAAAGGTTAAAAGGCCGGTTTATTTGTTTTGCAAGGTAATATACACTGAGCAAATCAGTCTGCAAATATTTTGTAATCTTTGTAAGGGAAAAACCATATTTTATCATATTTTCGGCCAATTCACAAATCTTATCCGAAGCAACCGTCTCCTTAACAAACCCATATTCCGCAAGCTTTTCAAGACCCTCGTTAATTACAAGACCATAACCCTTGAGAACCTGAAGCTTTTCTGCAAAGCCCTCTGTATTTTTGATTTTCTCTATGGCTTCAAGCCTGAGACTTTCATAATCTTCAAGAGTTCTTCCCTTGTATGTATCATTTTCAACATCTCTCTCAATTCTATCTTTTTGGGAAGACAGCTTCTCCTCAAATTTTTTATAATTATATTCTGTAGAAAGCAGGATTCCCTTAATCATTTCCATCTGTTCTTCAGTACAGCCATTGTCATGATAACGACAGATTTTCCACTTGTTTGTGCCGCTGTCGCTTATTTCATTTGTCAGCTTGAATTCTTTAAGTATATTGTCAAATTCTTCATCTGTATGCTTTCCGTTAAGCATATCGTCTTCAATAT
>JAJQCI010000202.1 GCA_021202835.1 Clostridiales bacterium
ATATCATAATGAAACTTATTTCAGTCAATTTGTGTAAAGGAGTAAAAAATGTATCTTGGCTTCACTAACTGGCATATTACAAGTGATAAAAATTTCATATCATCATTGTAAATAAGTGGGTATTTACATATGAAACAAGATACACCAACAATAATAAATTTCATATCTGCTGCCGTTCTCCTCCAATTCGATTTTTCGTAAACCGAACAAATCGAATTGGAGGATTTTTTAATGACAAAAATTAATTTGAGGATATATTATCCCGATTACTATAGACAGGACTATTTTATAGAGGTATCGGACGATGTTTTTGAAGCTATGAAAAAAGCAGACCGGCAGGAAGCCGCTTATAATGAACGGGTACGTTATCATAAGGCATATTATTATTTGACAGATGGCAGCTACATAGAATTTAATGCTATAAATGTAATGGCTGTTCCCACACCTGACAAAATATATGAAATTAAAGTTGCAAAAGAACAGCTTTACAGTGCGATATATGAGTTGTCAGAAAAACAGGCTCGCAGAATTTATGCACGCTATTTTTTAAATATGAATCTCAAATCAATTGCCGAAACAGAGGGAATAAGTGTTCCTACTGTTCACGAATCAATCTCTCTTGGGCTTCATAGACTTAAAAAAATTTTAAAAACATCTCGCTGATACTCCTAATAGTAAGGCTAAAAATCTAAAAATAGTATAGAGGGGGAAAACATTTAACCCCTCTGTACCTTGAAAATTTAATATTTTTAAAGGAACCTTAATAAAACCGAAAGGCTCCAAACTGATTTGCAAATCTTAGTTTGGAGCCTTTTTAGTTATGGAAATTTATTTAATGGGTATTGCCGTAAAATCGGCTGATGTGTTTCTTTGGTTCTTCCGCTGATATTTCTTTATCTGCTGTGACTTTGGTTGCAGGCGGTAAAGATTTTTTACGGAAGTCCCACGCAGTTTGGGCGATTTCAGTAAACCTTTCGGGAGTATCGAATAGAAAGCCATAACCGTCTTTACTGAGGTAATTTGCTTTTACGGTTTCATAGTTTTCAAATTGAAGTTTCAGCCTGACCATATCTGTCTGCAATTCGGCTTTACGGGCTGTCAGTTCATCAAGGCGAGAATTAAGTTCTGCTGTACTGAGAGAATATTTTTCTTTGGCTTCGTTCATAACTTTTAAGGCATATTCCCATTTCTGTGTGTTGGATTTGTAGGCTTTAAGTTCGGCTCCCGACAGGCTGTGAATATCTGTGTTTTCGGCTTTGTACTTTTCTATTGTTGGCTTTAACTTCCAATAGGTTGAAACAGCCCTTTTGTATTTTGATATTTCCGCAATCTCGGTATTTACAGCTTCAATCTCGGCAGCTTTCTTTTTTACGATTTCCTTTTGGGTTTTGTAGCTTTCGAGGAAAGCTCCGAACAGTTCGGCTTCATTAAATTTGACCTTGCTTTCGGCATAGTCCTTGACAGATATGCCATAGTTCTCAGTCAAAATATTTTTGACAACCCATAAGGTAGTTGCCGTTCTTATGCTGACATTCTGAGCGTTCTTCCAACTTTTCAGATTGGCATTGTCGGACTTGCCGACGTTCATAACAGGCTTAATCTTTGCTTCGGAAATATTCTTGTATTCTTCCTTGTGTTCTATTCTGAACCGCAAGGCTTCTTCCGAATACTCATAGCCGATAGACTCACTTCGTATAAAACGGTTTTGCTTGTCACAGTCAATAGCTGTTTTGGGATTTCTGAAAGCAAGGTGCTTGCCCTGTTTGACTTCAAAATTCTTCTTCCGCATATCGGAGATAAATTCTTCAAAGCTGGTTGCCTTTTTTACAGAGGAATCAATTTCTGTTTGAAGCAGCTTTCGCTTGCTTCGGAAGAAAAGTTTATCATCATAAATTTTTCGAGATGAGGAAATTTGCCGACCCTGTTTCAAAATTTTTTCTTTGTTGTTTATGCGGTATTTGAGCATTGCTTCTGTGTAGTCAACGGAAATTGAAGATGAACGCAGAAAAGTTTTCATTTGTTTGTCTCTGAAAGAAACTGTTTTGTTGCCCATTCGGACAAGATAGCCCTGTTCCTGCATAAGAGCAATAAATTCCTGAAAGTCTGCGGCATTTTCTATGGCTTTGTCTATGTTCTCTTTCAGCCTTTGCCTGTGAGATTTTTTAGGTTCGCCTTTGTCAATTACGCTGAGATTATATTCTCGGCAAATATCGTCGCTGATGGTTTGAAGTTCCGAATAGGTTTTAAAGTTGCTGTTGAGTTTGTGAAAAGTTACAAAGTCAACGGCATTACAAATTATGTGAGTGTGCAGGTGAGCCTTGTCGGTATGAACTGCAATTACATACTGATAATTCGGGTACATACGGTTCATTAATTCTTTTCCGATTTCGAGGGCTTGTTCGGGTGTTACATTATCCGACGGAGAAAATGACTGCTTTATATGCCACGCAAAATTGTTTCCTTTTTTTAAAACTTCTTTGTTTCGTACAAATGCAAACTGGTCTGCCGCAATAATAGGAATACACTCAAAACTGTCAACAAAATTTCCGTTTTCGGTTTTCTCGTCATTTATGATGTAGGCTATAGATTTAATAAGGCGTTCTTCGGATTTGATAGGATTGAGTTTCACATATGCCAACTACCGCACCTCTCTTAAATTTTTGCCGATGATTTTTATAAATTTGTTCAGCTTGTCAAGCTGCTGTTTCACGTCCTCAATATCGGACTGATAAACATTTTTAGAGGTGTTGGCTGCCTTTGCGATTTGATTGATATTAACTCCGATTTTGTTTATTTCATAAATAAGCTCATTAATTTTGGATACATCTATATGGACAATGGGATTTACGGTTAAACATAGTCTGACAAAATCGCCGAGATTCGTCATTCCGAGTTTACTCATTTTTTGTTTGATGGCTTCTTTTTCTTCTTTAGTGACCATCACATATAATCTTTCATTTCTGTATCTGCTCATTATTTTCACTCCTTCATTTTTTATTTTTTTTGCAGAAATCTTAAAACAGAATTTGAAAAATTCTCAGGGGCTTGGGGATGTAAATCACCAAATAGGC
>JAJQCI010000149.1:0-349 GCA_021202835.1 Clostridiales bacterium
GCCTTATATTCCGGGGGAACAGCCCAAGGGAGAGGGAATAGTTAAGCTAAACACAAACGAAAACCCTTATCCGCCATGCCCAGGTGTTTTTAAGGCTCTTAAGGAGATAGACGGCGGCGGTCTTAAGCTATATCCCGATTTTGTATGCAGAGAGCTCAAGGGGGTTTTGTGTGAAAATTATCCCGTTAATGAAGATGAAATATTTTTGGGCAACGGCTCCGATGAGGTTTTGGCCCTTTGCTTTAAGGCCTTTTTCAATTCCGAAAAGCCTGTTTTGTTCCCCGATATTACATATTCATTTTACAGCGTATGGACGGAATTTTTCAAGATTCCCTATAAAACCGTTCCT
>JAJQCI010000149.1:359-2544 GCA_021202835.1 Clostridiales bacterium
GATGACTTTACCCTTGACGTAAGCGGCTTTTTCGGCGACAACGGCGGCGTGGTTATACCAAACCCAAACGCCCCCACGGCTATTTATGAACCCAAGGCGGAAATAGAAAAAATAATCGCCGCAAATCCGGAAAGCGTTGTTATTATAGACGAGGCCTATGTTGACTTTTCCGAAGAGGGCAGCATTGCGGAGCTTATACACAAATATGAAAATTTGGTTGTGGTTCAGACATATTCAAAATCCAGATCGCTGGCAGGCATACGCCTTGGCTTCGCTTTTGCAAATCCCGAGCTTATAAAGATTCTTGAAGGAGTCAAAAACTCATTTAACTCCTATACAATAAACACAGTAACGAGAATTCTTGCATCAGAGGGGGGAATGGATAAGGCTAATTTCATCAGCTGTGTTGAAAAAATAAAGAAAACAAGGGCTTATCTTACAGGCGAGCTTTCAAAGCTGGGCTTCGAAACCTGTCCCTCTTCGGCCAATTTCATATTTACAACAAAGCCCGATACAGACTGCACAGCTCTTTTCGAATACCTTAAAACAAAAAATGTTTATGTAAGGCATTTCGATAAACCTAAAATCAACAATTATTTAAGAATAACCGTAGGTACCGACGAAGAGGTTGACATATTGATAAAGGAAATAAAAAATTATTTGGAAAAAGCCGTGTAAGCTGACATATTTCAAGGTCAGTTATGAACATTAAAGCTTCGAAAAATTCCCGAATAACGTCTTAGGTCATCAAAGGCCTGTCGTATTCGGGAATTTTATATTTTAACTTTATATTTTCAAAACTTGAAGCTTATGAAGCACGGTTCTTATTAATAAGCCCTGCCCCATGAAACCATAACCTTAGCAGGCTTTCCGCAGCATACGCAGGTGTCGGAGAGGTGCTTCTGTTCAAAGGGCATACATCTTGAGGTTGCCCCTGTCATTTCTTTAATCTTGTTTTCGCATTCTTCATCGCCGCACCACATAGCGTTTATAAAGCCGGGGTTTTCCTTAAGCTGTGTTTCGAATTCTTCCATATTTACGGCGTCGAAGGTGTGGGCGTCTCTGTGAGCCTTTGCCTTTTCATAAAGGTCCTTCTGCATCTTGTCGAGAAGCTCCGGAACAACCTTTTCAATATCGTCAAGAGAAACAATCTGTTTAACTCTGCCCAAACGGGTAACAATAACACACTGATTTTTTTCCATATCTCTGGGGCCAATTTCCAGACGAAGGGGAATACCCTTCATTTCCTGTTCGGCATACTTCCATCCCGGGCTCTTGTCGCTTCCGTCAATCTTAACACGGCAGACCTTTGAAAGTCTTTCTCTTATTTCCTCGGCCTTTTCCATAACTCCGGCCTTTCTCTGCATAACGGGAATAATAACAGTCTGAACGGGAGCCGCTTTAGGCGGAAGAACAAGGCCGTTGTTGTCAGAATGAACCATTATAAGGGCGCCTATGAGACGGGTTGTCATACCCCATGATGTCTGATGAACATACTGAAGCTTGTTGTTTTTGTCTGTATATTGAATTCCGAAGGCTTTGGCGAAGCCGTCGCCGAAATTGTGGCTTGTGCCTGCCTGAAGGGCCTTTCCGTCATGCATAAGAGACTCTACAGTATAGGTGGCCATAGCCCCGGCAAATTTTTCCTTTTCGGTCTTTCTTCCCTTAACAACGGGAATAGCCAAAAATTCCTTTAAAAAGTCGGCGTAAACATTGAGCATCTTAATTGTTTCTTCCTCTGCCTCTTCGGCTGTAGCGTGGGCTGTGTGGCCTTCCTGCCACAGGAATTCGAGGGTACGAAGGAAGGGGCGTGTTGTCTTTTCCCAGCGGCATACTGAGCACCACTGATTGTAAAGCTTGGGCAAGTCTCTGTATGACTGAATAATATTTTTATAATGGTCACAGAAAAGAGTTTCGGAGGTAGGTCTTACGCAAAGTCTCTCCTGAAGCTTTTCCGAACCGCCGTGAGTAACCCAGGCAACCTCGGGGGCAAAGCCCTCAACATGGTCCTTTTCCTTTTGAAGAAGGCTTTCGGGAATAAACATGGGCATATAAACATTTTCGTGGCCTGTTTCCTTAAAACGTCTGTCCAAATCCTTCTGAATAAGCTCCCAAATAGCATAGCCGTAAGGGCGCAGAATCATACAGCCTCTCACTGAGGAATAGTCGCAGAGATCGGCTTTTT
>JAJQCI010000149.1:2554-3068 GCA_021202835.1 Clostridiales bacterium
TCGGTATACCATTTGGCAAAATCCTCATCCATAGATGTAATGGCATTTACCATTTTTTCATCGTTCATAAAAAATAATCCTCCTTAAACTAAAGAAGCTTCCAAACCCACAAAGGGGTCGGAAGCCGACGGTACCACCCTAATTAGCAATAAAATTGCTCTCTTAATGCCCTTAACGCAGGCGAAGCGCCGCAGTTTATGCGGAGCTGATAGAGCCGGGAAAGAAGACACCGCCTAAAGACTTTCACCGCCCGTCTTTTCTCTGAACCGGCACAGCCGCCTTCTTATTTCTCCGTCATAGCTTTGTTCTGTTGATTTACTTCTATAATAATAAATGCAAAATGTCTTTGTGTCAAGAAAAATTTTTATAAATAGAAAATTTTTCGTCTTTATTAAAATTTGCCCGTCAGCACGGAGGCAATAACAATTATGTTTGTCAGGAAATGATCCGTTTTAAGTCTTCCCCCCGAAAGAAGCTTAAATTTTGATTTAAGGGAGACTTTATAGCCTATAAT
>JAJQCI010000085.1:0-1264 GCA_021202835.1 Clostridiales bacterium
TGTTAAAAAAATTCCGCTTCTTTCATTGTATCATATTTTGATGTAAAATAAAAGAAAATTTTTCTTCTTTTTTGGGACGAAATATGTTATACTATAAGATGGTGAAAAGGCCGCTGTTTTTGCGTAACAGTTCAGCCGTGGCCTGCTGAACTGTTACTTTTTTTACAGTTTAAAAGGAATTTAAAAAGGAGGTCTTATATAATGAATCTTTTGGAAACATGGGAAAGAATAGCCGATTCTGTAAAGCTTAACTCTGATATTAATGCCGCCGCATGGAACGCTTATATAAACACACTCTCTCCCCTTTCCGCCGACGATAATACAATAATTTTGGAAGCACCTTCCATATTCATAAAAAGAACCGTAGAAAAAAGATATATAGATATTATAATAAAGCAGGCTAAATTTATAACAGGCACAGATTATAACATAAAGCTGGTAGACAACAACGAAAACCATATCGAGCCTCCCGTGCTTAAAATTATAAGTACCGGTTCTGTTACAAGCAATTACAGATTTGAAAATTTTATCGTAGGAAGTTCAAATCAGCTTGCCTATGCCGCAAGCGTTGCTGTGGCTGAGTCTCCCGGTACGGAGTATAACCCTCTTTTTTTATACGGTGATTCGGGTTTGGGAAAAACCCATCTTATGAACGCCATAGCCAATTTTATTTTGGAAGAAAACCCCGACTCCAAAATTGCCTATATTACCTGTGAAAATTTTATGAATGAGCTCGTAAGCTCCATAAGAAACAAAACGAATGAAAAATTCAGAAACAAATACAGAAATCTGGATGTTCTTTTAATAGACGATATAGAATTTATAAAGGGCAAGGAATCCACACAGGACGAATTTTTTTACACATTTAACGCTCTTTATGAAAACCGAAGGCAAATAATTATGGCCAGCGACCGTCCTCCCAAAGATATAGAAAATCTCACCGACAGACTTCGCTCAAGATTTCAGGCCGGGCTCATAGCCGATATTCAGCCCCCTGATTTTGAAACAAGAATGGCCATTTTACAGAAAAAAGCCGAAGAAAGAAGAGTCGATATATCCGACGAGGTTTTGCAGTACATAGCAAAGAGGGTTAAATCAAACATAAGAGAGCTTGAAGGGGCTTTAAACACTGTTTTGGCTTATAAGAAGCTTATAAACAGGCCCATAGACTTAAACGCTGCGGCGAATGCCTTAAAAGGCTCAAACTTCGGCGCTCCCGCTGCCGAGCTTACAATAGAGGGCATACAAAATATCGTCTGTGAGG
>JAJQCI010000085.1:1274-3065 GCA_021202835.1 Clostridiales bacterium
GGTCTGCGGTATAAGTATAGAAACCCTTACAAGCAAAAAAAGGTCACAGCCTCTTTCAACAATAAGACAAATTGCCGAATATTTCTGCAGTACGAAAATAAGAAACGTTACTCTAAGCGAAATAGCGGCAAAATTCGGAGGTCAAAACCATACATCGGTAAGAACGGCGGTAAACAGAATAAGCGGCATTATGACAAACACCGGCGACGAGGATATAAAAAAGACGGAATTCATAAAAAGAACGGTAACCGAAATAGAAAGCAGACTCAAGGCTTAATGAACTTTTTTTCATCACTTAATAAAAGTTTTCCACAATTTGTGTTTAAAGCCTGTGGAAAACTCTGATGAAAACTTTTTTGTTTTTTATGCCAAAGTTTATTTTTTAACAATATATAAATATGCTGTAAAGCTTATAAAATCGGGATTTTTTACCGTACCGCTTTGACTTTTACACATTTCAAAAAGTTTTCCACATCAAAATGTTTAAAAGTTGTGGAAAACTCAGCTTTAAAAGTGCATAAATGTGGAAAACTTTTATTATGATGGGGTTTTTGTGCAAAACCCCATAGACTTTTACCACATATTTCAAAGGACTTTTCCACATTAAAAATTTTGCTTAAAGCCTTAATTTTAAGCAAAAAAAATATTTTTGCACTTTTCCTCATGCCCTACTACTACTGCTACTAATTATGATAATAATATATAAAGGGATGATATAATGAAATTACATTTAAACAAAGACCGACTTATACACAATATAAGCCTGGTTAACAGAGCTGTTGTTTCCAAATCCACAATGAATATACTGGAATGTATTCTTCTTATTGCGGATGAAAACGGCATCAAGCTTATTTCAAATAATCTTGATATGGGAATAGAAACAAACTATTTTGAAGCCGATGTGGAAGAAGGAGGCAAAATAGCCCTTGAAGGAAAATTTTTCTCAGAGGTTGTCAGGTCATGTCCCTCACAGGATATCTATTTGGAATCTGATGAAAAATTCATAACTACTTTTAAAAGCGGAAAATCGGAAATAAAAATGTCGGGAAGAAATCCGGAGGTTTTCCCTCTTCTGCCGGAGGTTTCGGAGGATTTATGCTATACAATAGAAGCCGAAAAGCTCAGGGATTTAATAAAAAAGACTATTTTTGCCGTAGCGAGTGAAAACATAAAGCCTGTTTTAACAGGTGAATATGTTGAAATAAACGACAATGACATAAATATGGTAGGCATAGACGGCTACAGAATAGCCTGCGGAAGCTCAACTCTTTTAAAGGGAAACGATGATAATTTTTCGGTAATAGTTCCCGGAAATGCAATGAACGAAATAAGCAGGCTTATAAGTGATGAAGAAGAAATAGAAATGTTCTTTACGGAAAACCATATGATGGCCAAGTTTAAAGACTGTACTCTTCTTACAAGTCTTATAGAGGGAGAATATCTTAAATATAAGCATTTCTTTACCGATGATTTCAAAACAAGGGTTGTTATAAGAAGAGACGAGGTTTTAAGCTGCCTTGACAGAGTTCTTCTTATTTCAAAGGATGTTAAGAAATCACCTGTTAAGGTAAAAATAAGCACGGGCCTTATAGAGCTTTCAAGTATAAGCGAAACTCTGGGAAGTATGTATGAAGCAATTGACTGTGATGTAACTGGAGATGACCTTACAATAGGCTTTAACCCAAAATATATGCAGGAAATTTTTAAGAATATAGACGCTGAAGAAGTTAGTGCAATATTTAATTCTTCCTTAAGTCCCTGCGTTCTTCAGGGAGAGGAAAATTTTAAATA
>JAJQCI010000304.1 GCA_021202835.1 Clostridiales bacterium
ATTGAAAGGGAAGGGTTTTTATGTTATATTATAAATGGAAGTATATTAAGATTTTTATTATGCAAAGGGGGGTAATATTTTGACAAAAGTACTGAAATCAGGTGTTATCATATTAACAGCTGTTATTCTTGCAGTGGGAATATTCGGTATTTCAAAAATAAAATCTGAAGTTGATGCAGAAGCGGCGCAGTCGGTTTACTGTCAGAATGATATTGATATAAATGTATGGCTTAACGGCAGCTGGCAGGAGAACAAATCTTTTTGTTACAGCTATGAAATAACCGCCGAAAACAAAACCGGAAAAAGCTTGACAAACTGGCAGCTTAAACTTACTTTCGACGAAAATACGGAGATTTTACATTCTTGGAACGGAAACTTCATTACAAGCGGCGATGTGATTATAGCTACTTCTTTGGATTACAACAGAGTTGTGAAATCGGGAGAGGTTTTAAAGATTGGTTTTAACTGTAAATCCTCATTGCCGACAGAAATTGTTTCCGCTGTTTTGTATGAAAACGGCAAAGCAGCAGGGGAGTATGGTACTGTTGGGGAAACCTGTACAGAGGCATATACTGAAATCTCAACCGAAACAATTGTTGTTGAGAGAACCGGCAACACTCCCTATGAAAAGTATGGGAAATTGTCTGTAATCGGTAAAAATCTCGTGGGTGCCGACGGAAATCCCGTAACTTTACAGGGTGTAAGTACACACGGCATAGCTTGGTTTCCTCAGTATATAGACAAAGAGGGCTTTAAAACTCTCAGAGACAATATGAATACCGATGTTATAAGGCTTGCTGTTTATTCGGGTGTAAACGAAGGCTACAGCAAGGATTTATATGAAAAGGTTGACGAGGGGGTCAGCTATGCTCAGGAGCTGGGCATGTATGCAATTATTGACTGGCACGTTTTGGAAAACAGAAATCCCAATACAGATAAAAAGAATGCAAAGGAATTCTTTACATATATGGCTCAGAAATATTGCGACAGCGAAAATGTTTTGTATGAAATCTGCAACGAGCCTAACGGAGATGTGCAGTGGGAAAGAGATATAAGGCCCTATGCCGAGGAAATTATAAATATTATACGTCAGTATGACGATGACGGAATTATTATTGTTGGTACGCCTACATGGTCGCAGGACGTTGACATTGCGGCACAAAGTCCTATTGAAAATCAGACAAATATAATGTATGCTTTTCATTTCTATGCGGCAACTCACGGAGAAGCTTTAAGAAATAAGCTTTCCTCCGCCGTAGAAGCCGGTCTGCCTGTTTTTGTAACTGAGTTCGGCATAAGCGAAGCCTCCGGCAACGGCAGCATAAATAAAGAAGAAGCCGCCAAATGGATAAGTTTCCTGCATGAAAACAATATAAGCTGTGTGTGCTGGAATTTATCCAATAAAAATGAGGTCTGTGCCCTTATAAATCCCGAATGTAATAAAACCTCCAATTGGAATTATTCCGAGCTGACCGACAGCGGAAAATGGCTTTTCGATACATACAATAATGCAGAATAAGACTTACAGAATTTAAATTTTGACAAATTCGCATAGTGCTGTCAAAGCCGAAGTTCTATAATAAATATGTAACAGTTCAGCCCAAGCTTGTGACGGTATTGTAAAGTCTGAAAGAATATGTTATTATGGAATAAGCTTTAAATTATTAAGGAGGATGTTATGAAGAATAAAGCAAAAAAAGCAATTTCAGCAGTCAGTTCGGGTTTGTTATGGCGGCAGCCGGAAGTGCTGTCGGTGTGGGAAATCTCTGGCGTTTTCCATATCTTGCCGCCAAAGACGGCGGCGGACTGTTTATATTGATCTATCTTGTTTTGGTTCTCACATTTGGGTTTACGCTGCTTGTGTCGGATATAGCTATTGGAAGAAAGACGAAAAAAAGTGCTATCTATGCATATGCGGAAATGAACAAAAATGGAGTGTTCTTGGGGTGGTAACTTTTCTGGTTCCGGTATTGATTATGACATATTATGCTGTAATCGGCGGCTGGATCACAAAATACTTGACCGTATATTTAACGGGGACAGCTGAAGCTGCCGCCGAAGACGGATACTTTACCTCATTTATTTCGTCATCTGTTTCTCCTGTGGTATTTTCCCTGTTTTTCATGGGTTTAACAGCACTGATTGTATATAATGGAGTGGAAAAGGGCATTGAAAGAGTCTCAAAATTTATTATGCCTATTCTGCTTGTTATGGTAGTGGGCATTGCCGTTTTTTCTTTGACGCTGACGAATACAGACAATGACGGAATTGCAAGAACCTGTCTTCAAGGGTTAATGTTTTATCTGAAACCAAATCCGGAAGGAATTACACTTCGGCGTTTTCTGCAAATATTGCTTGATGCCATGAACCAGCTGTTCTTTTCCCTCAGCGTTTCAATGGGAATTATGATTACATATGGCTCATATGTCAAACCGCAGGTCAACCTGAATAAATCAGTCAACCAGATAGAGTTTTTTGATACATCTGTGGCATTACTCTCCGGTATGATGATCATCCCTGCAGTCTATGTTTTCTCAGGAACAGAAGGCATGAGTGCAGGACCGAGCCTGATGTTTATTTCTCTGCCGAAGGTTTTTCAGGCTATGGGCAGAATAGGGGTTCTTATCGGAGCGGTATTTTTTCTCACGGCAGCATTTGCAACCCTTACTTCATGTATTTCAGTGTTGGAATCAATCGTTGCTAACTGTATGGATATTTTCCACGCAAGCCGTAAGAAGGTAACTCTTGTGCTTACGGTCATTTATATGGCGGCCTCTGCGATAATCACGCTTGGTTACAGCGTTTTCTATTTGGAAGTGAAGCTGCCCAGCGGAACCGTCGGACAGATGCTGGACATTATGGATTATATAAGCAACAGTGTAATGATGCCGTTTATTTCACTCTTCTCCTGTATCTTAATCGGATGGGTAGTGGGGTCAAAATGGATTTCCGACGAAATGGAATCAAGCGGACATACATTCAAACGAAAAAGATTGTACAATATTATGATAAAATATATCGCTCCGGTTATGATGTTTGTTTTAGCATTACAGTCAATTGGAA
>JAJQCI010000217.1:0-2320 GCA_021202835.1 Clostridiales bacterium
GATGTTTCGTCTGAATCCGATTTAAGAATAGATATATCGGCGGTATAGCTTCCGTCGGAAACGGTTACCGCTTCGGAACCGCCGCCTTCTTCCTCTTCATCGTCATCGGGGATTGCAAGGGAAAGAGCCGACATAACCGCTTCGATTATTGCATCCGATGAATATGTTGCGCTTGTAACTCCGTCAACAGAGTAAATTGCATACGCATCTGAAGCGGAAAGTCCTATAAGCTTTTCGGAAAGACTTTCAGCCGCAGCTTCAAGCTTAGCCTGCGAGGTTTCGTTTCCGCCGTCGCCGTCAATAGTCAAAGCTGTTATAATTCCGTCCTCCACTGTTACATATACGGTGATTTCATATCCGAAATTGGCAACTGTCGCTGTGCCTGTGTAGGTTATGGCAGAGGTTTCGCCTGAACCGCTGTTCTCGGTGCTGCCGTAGTCAAAAGCCAAATAAGCGTTTGTCGTCATTGAAACAACCCCAACATAAAGACTGACGTAAACTCCGTCGAAGCTTCTGTCGGGTAAGTCAAACTCTATGGCTGTCACATTTCCCTCGGAGTCCGTTGTTTCTTCGGCGGCAACAGTATCTCCCGAGGCGACTGTTCCCTGATAAATAAGCCAGTCGGAAGCCCAGCCGGTTATGCTTCCCATAGAAACGGAAGTCAGCTCAACCTTGATTTTAGCTGTGCCGTCCTCGGCTACAGTCATTTCACCGCTTACAATACAGCTTGCCGCCATAGAATCATTTTCAATGTTGCTCGCATTTTTGAGAGAAACACCTATATCGTATGTGCCCGGGGCAAAGGTTACGCCGCCGGAACCGAAAGAATATTCTGTTTCCGTCTCTTCTTCCGCTTCGGATGCCAGAGAAACGGCGCCGCCGGAAGCGGTTTCTTCACTGAAGAAATATTCCGTTAAATTATCCGTTTCGGAAGCAAAATTAATGTTTGTGGCCGACACTGCCATAACGGCGGAAAGTGCAGCCGAAAAAAATCTTTTAAACTTCACTTGATACCTCCTAAAATAAATATAGAATTAACAGTTACATTTTAATTTCTGTTAGCCTTGGCTAACCCGAATTTAAAAAAATATAGGCTGTTCGCCTAAACCGTTATAACAAACCGCCTGTTGTGGAAACTTTCTATTTCAAGCTCCACACCGTAGGTTTCCTTTATTGTCTCAGAGGTTATAACCTCCGCCGGTTCGCCGTATTTTATGATTCTTCCCTCCTTCATAGCCAAAATTGTGTCGCTGTAATAAGCGGCTTGGTTTATGTCGTGGAGAATCATAATTATTGTTATTTTATATTCCCTGTTCAGCTTTTTTATAAGGCGAAGGGTTTCTATTTGGTTTTTTATGTCCAAATAGGTTGTCATTTCGTCTAAAAGCAGTATTTTGGTATTCTGTGCCAAAGCCATTGCTATCCAAACTCGTTGACGTTCTCCGCCGGAAAGCTCGGAAATTCGTTTTTTGCGGAATTTCTCTATTCCCGTAGCTTCAAGAGCAAAGCCAATGCACCGCTCGTCCTCACTGTGATCCCTCTTAAAGCCGCTGTTGTGAGCAATACGCCCGTAGCTTATAAGCTTTTCAACTCTTATGTCTGCCGGGGCTGTGTTGTGCTGATGCACTATGGCAAGCTCCCTTGCAAACCGCTTAAGTGGAATTTTGTCAATGCTTTCGCCGTTTAAGGTAACAACGCCCTTTTGGGGCTTCAAATTCTTTGACATAACATTAAACAGCGTTGATTTTCCGCAGCCGTTTGCTCCGATTATGGTTGTTATCTTCTCTCTTTCCACCTTAAAGGAAATGCCCTCAAGCACCTTTTTGCCGCTTTCATATGAAAACTCAATGTTCTTAATTTCCATAGGTTTTGTCACTCCTTTTAAGCAGAATAATAAAGAAGGGGCCGCCCACAACCGACATTATAACAGCCGGAGAAATTTCGTAGGGGTAGGCTATAAGTCTGCCGACGGTATCCGCAAGGAGAAGTGTGAAAGCTCCCAAAAGTGCGGAAAAGGGTATAAGCAGCCTGTGTTCGCTGCCTACTAAAATTCTGCCCATATGGGGAACAATAAGCCCCACAAAGCTGACCGCTCCGGCAACAGCAGTAGTTATAGAAGCCAAAAGAACAGCCACCACAGAAACAACAAGCCTTAAAGCAGTTACATTTACCCCTAAGCTTCTTACGGTTTTGTCCTCAAGAGCCAAAAGGTTGCACCTGCCGGAAATTATTACCGCAAACAGAAGCCCTATGATTACATATACCGACAAAAGTCTTACGTCCTGCCATGTTTTCATAGCTATGTTAGCGTTTATAAGCT
>JAJQCI010000217.1:2330-3060 GCA_021202835.1 Clostridiales bacterium
TTTTTTCCAGCATTCTCCTGTTAACTATATTCTCCTTAGTCGCGTGTGCTCGGAGATGTGTATAATATACAGGAGTTGAAAGCACTGGAAAGCCCCGAAAAAACCGCATCTGTAGCCACACCCACAAGAATTATTCTTAAGGGCGAAAAGCCGTTTTTGTATGAAAGGCTGTAAACAATAATACAGGCCGCCATACCGCCCATAAAAGAAAATACGGGCGTAAAGAAAAACAGCGTGGGGAAGTAGGCTATTATAAGGGCACTGACAAAGCTTGCCCCGGAAGATATACCTATAATACCCGGATCGGCAAGGGGATTTTTAAGAACAGCCTGAAAAAGAACACCGCTGACCGCCAAAGCCGCCCCGGCTAACATCGCAATTATAATTCTGGGAAAGCGTAAGTCGCAGATTATGGAAACCGTTTCGTCAGGCTCAACAAAAAGCCCTCGTAAAAGCTGACCGTAGCTGACTTTTAAACTGCCCGAATTGACCGCAAAGACAAAAAGCCCTATAAGCAAAGCCGTAATAATAACAAAGCTCAAAACCTTTTTATATCTCATGTCATTTAACACACCTCCGAAATTAAACTTATTTCAGTATTAATCAAAAAGATAACTGCCGAGAAAGTCAAAATCTGCAATAATCCTGTTAGCCTAAACTAACATGATTCAAATTACCCCATTTACCAATTTAAGGAATAATAATTCCCGATATTATCGAAAAATATTAT
>JAJQCI010000236.1 GCA_021202835.1 Clostridiales bacterium
TTATAACTCCCCTTGCTTTGAGAAGCTCCGCTTTATAAAGCTTAGCCTGCTCGTCTGTCATTAAAATATAGCGGCAGGTTTCCGTCTTTTCGGGAAGATCTCTCAAAACGTCTCCCTTTTCTCTTCTCAGAATAAAGGGTGAAATCAGCTTTTTAAACTCCTTCATTCTGCCCCTGTCATTGTGGAGCATTATGGGCTTTTCAAAATTCTGAACGAATTTTTTATAGCTGCCCAAATACCCGGGCATAACAAACTCGAAAACAGACCACAGCTCGCCCAAATTGTTTTCAAAGGGCGTACCGGTAAGAGCAAAGCGAACCTCTCCCTTGAGAGCCGTCGCAGCGGTAAAATTTCTGGTTGTTCTGTTTTTCAAATACTGCGCTTCATCGGCAACTATAACTGCAAAATCCATATTTTTGTAGGTTTCGAAGTCCCGTTTAAGCGTCTCATAGGAGGTCACGAAAATATCTGTTTTAAGCTTCAAAATGTCACGGCGTTTTTTAACTGCGCCGTAAACTATTTCATATTCCAAACCGCCGCCGTAGGCCTCAAGCTCCGCCTCCCAGTTAAAAATAAGCGATGTCGGGCAGATTATAAGCGAAGGCTTTTGTTCGCCTTCCGTTTTGTATTTTTCATTTAAATAGCTTATAACCTGTATGGTTTTTCCCAAACCCATGTCGTCTGCCAAAATTCCTCCGAAGCCGCAGTCACCTATTGATTTAAGCCATTCATAGCCCTTTTTCTGATAGTCACGAAGAATACCGCCGTAAAATGAATTCAGGCTCGTCCCCTGGCTTTTTGACTCATTATAGCGCTCAATAAGCCGTCTGGAGCCCTTGTCCATACTTATAAGGCTTTTTTCATGTTCGTCAAAAAGCCTGTCGAAAATCATAAGCCTGCCTGAGTTGGTATAAAAGCTGCCCTTTTGAAGCTCTTTTTTACTCAGATTGAAAAGCCTTACGAATTTCAAAAACATTTTGTTGTCGTCTATGCTTAAAAATCTGCCGTCCGAAAAACGGTAATATTTTTTCTTTTCATTGTAGGCGTTTAAAAGCTCGTTAAGCTCAGACAGGTCGATTGTGGAGGTGTCAAAGTCTATTTCAATAAGATTTCCTTCATATCTTATGCCCAGATTTATACTCTTGTCGGCTGACTTTTTATAGACCTTAAGCTCGTCGCTTAAAAAGACCTCTGTGTTTTTGCTTAAAGCACTTATGCCGTATTTGAAAAAGCTGAAAACCTCGTCTTCCCTCAGCATTATAAAGCCCTCGGGGCCGTTGTCATAAAAGCCCATACCCTCCAAAACAAGTTTGAAAACGGTTTCCGCCCTGTCATTTCTGTATTCTCTGTATGCCCTCTTGTCATTATAGTCAATTACAGTGTCGCCGTAAACAAATTTAACCTTGCCGCAGATACCTCGGCCTTTTTTCTCCATATAAATTTGCGAGACAAAGGGTGTCATGGAAAGGCTTTCAAAAATTTTGCCCGGGTTTACGAGAAGGTCAAACTTAACAAGGGTAGGTATGACATAATCCACAAGGCGGCTGAAATCGGCCGACTCAAAAACAACCTCGCTTCCGCCGGAGATACCGAAAACAGTTTCTATATCCTTAATAATACCGGCATATGGAACCTGAGTTCTGTAAAATTTATTCTCCAAAAGAATATAGCCGTAAATATTCGTATTGAAAACAGCCGATATTTTAAAATTCTTTTTTAGAACGGCCTTTCCGTCGGTAATCTCAACACATGTCTTTATCAAGGGCTCCCCGGATTCCGTTTTAAGCTTTATTTTTTCGCCGTCGATAACGGCGTCAATGCTTTTGTCTTTGTAAAGCTCAAAAAAGCTGTCTAAAGAGTTTCCGCTTAAAATAAATCTGCTTTTGTCTTCACTCAGGTTTGAAAGAGCAATAAAGCCCGCCTTTATTTCAGAGCTTGAATATATAAAGTTAAGAAGGGCCTTTCCGCTTTCGGTAAAGCCGTTTATGTTATAGCCGTATTCCTTATATGCCTTGCCTGTGTTTCTGTCTACGTCTATGGCAAACTCGAAAATATCTTCGATTTTCTTCTTTCTCTTGCCGTATTTGGATAAATAAAGCTCTGCTTCGATTTTGCCGTTTTCAAAATACAATAAAGGCTCTATGCTGTATTTTTCCGCCGCCGCAACGCTCAGGGTTTTCATATCCTCAAGGCGCCGCTTTTCAAAGAGATTCAAGAGATTTTTGGAAGCAACATAGTTTGCGCTTAAATCTCCAGCCTGTTTTCCCTTCGTTTTCATAAGCTCAAACAGAAGCGCCGCAGTATGTCTGCAGCGGCATTCGCTTTCGCAGGAACACCTGCAGGCCACAGGCAGGCCCTTTATGTCAAACTCGGCCTCTGTCAAATATTCCTTGCCCGAGCTTTCAGTAATTTTGCCGGCGAATTTTATTTTATCGCTGTCAACAAGCCTTATACCGGTGACTCTGCCCTCCTGGGCCTTCTGTCTGCCGTAGAAAAACTCCTGTCCGTTATTTATAAATTGTCTTATACCGAATTCCGTTAAGTTAAGCTCCAATTCCTCTCCCCCAAAACCACATAAAAATTAATACAAGATTATTATATCATAAACGGCGGCGGATTAATGTTACTTTTTCATTACAAAAAAGAATAAATATACCGTGAGCTGAGGCTTATGTGTTCGATTCCGGGAAATAAATATCTTAATATATCATATGAAACATCTCCGAAACCGTCATAAAACAAGCTTAAAAGCAAAATTGTAATAAGATAAACAAACCACACCACAATAACCGCATAATAATCCCAAGGCCGTCCCACTTTCTGTTTTTTCCTTAACACAAAATTAACGGCATAATTTATTATAACAATAGCCGCCGCAAACATAAGAAGCGGCAAAAAAATAAGCTGAACCGCCCGCTCTGAATATTTTGCCCCGTAAACCACAGGATAATTAATCCTTTCCGGTATAACTGTCATATCGATTACAAACAAGGCCAAATCAATGCCCGTAAGTATTTTAAAGAATTTTTTCAGAAATATCTCTTTTGTCATAATTAT
>JAJQCI010000023.1 GCA_021202835.1 Clostridiales bacterium
ATTTACATTTATACACAGAAACGGCTTGGAGAGGTTTGTTATGAGAGGAAAAAACAGTATTGTGTTTATTTTGGTTATGGCTTCAGGGCTTGTTATAGGGGGCTTTTTAGGTGATTTGGCGGCAGGGTTTCCCTATTTAAGCTTTTTGAGCTGCGGTCAGGAGATAGGGCTTACGTCGCCCTTTGTTTTGGACCTTATTATTATAAAGCTCCAGCTGGGCCTGACTGTAAAATTTACGATAGCAGGCATAATAGGTATGATTATTTCATTATTTATATACAGAAAGCTGTGGTAATTATGAAGTTTGTTTTGGCGTCGGCCTCTCCGAGACGAAAAGAGCTTTTAGGCTCAATAGGCATAAGCTTTGAAATCTGCCCTTCCGAAAAGGATGAAAAAATCGATATGAGCCTTCCTTTTTCGGAGGTCTGTTCGGGCTTGGCTGTTTCCAAAGCGGAGGACGTTTTTAAAAAATATGCGGAGCTTGACGAAGCGGCTGTTTTGGGTGCAGACACAATAGTTGTTTTAAATAATATGATTTTAGGCAAACCTAAAGATAAGGAAGACGCTTTCGAAATGCTTTCCGCACTTTCGGGAAAGAGTCACTTTGTATATACGGGGAGCTGTCTTATAGTAAAAAGAGGAGACAGCATTAAAAAAACCGTTTTGTCAGACAAAACGGAGGTTTTTATGACTTCTCTTTCGGAAAAGGAAATAAGGGAATATATTGAAACGGGAGAGCCTATGGATAAGGCAGGGGCCTACGGCATTCAGGGCTTGGGCTCAAAATTTATAGAAGAAATAAAGGGAAATTATCAAACGGTTGTGGGGCTTAATACCTGCTCCTTATACAAAGCTTTAAAGGAAAATGACTTGATTTAGGAGGTAAAAAATTATGTTTACGAAGGATATGGGAATAGACTTGGGAACGGCTAATACTCTTGTTTTTTTAAGGGGCAAGGGCATCGTCGTTAACGAGCCGTCGGTTGTGGCTATAAACACCGACTCTAAGGAGGTTCTTGCCGTAGGAGACGAGGCAAAGGACATGATAGGAAGAACACCGGGCAGTATAATTGCCATTCGGCCTATGAAGGACGGAGTTATTGCGGACTTTGAAATTACACAGGCCATGCTCAGATATTTCATAGGAAAGACCCATAAAAACACTCTTTTCGGGCCTAAGCCCAGAATTGTCATCTGTGTGCCTTCAGGGGTAACGGAGGTTGAAAAGAGGGCGGTTATAGAGGCGGCCCTTGCGGCAGGGGCCAAAGACAGATATGTTTATCTTGTCGAGGAGCCTATGGCGGCGGCAATAGGGGCAGGGCTTCACGTTGAAGAGCCTACGGGGAATATGGTTGTTGATATAGGGGGCGGAACAAGCGAGGTTGCTGTTATATCCTTAGGGGGTATAGTTACGGCAATATCGGAGAGAATAGCAGGCGACGCCTTCGATCAGGCTATAGCCGCTTATGTAAAGGAGCATTTTAAGCTTGCCATAGGCGACAGAACCGCCGAGGATATTAAGCTTAACATAGGGTGTGCTTATCTCGATGACGACTCTGAAATTTTGGCTATGGAAATAAGGGGCAGAGATTTAATTACCGGTCTGCCCAAAAATATAGAGGTAACATCGGAGGATATTTTAAAGGCGCTGGAAAATCCTGTTTCCAAAATAATTACCGCTATTAAAACAACTCTGGAAAAAACTCCCCCTGAGCTTTCGGCCGACATTATAGAAGGGGGAATTTATTTAACCGGCGGCGGCGCCCTTTTGAGAGGGCTCGACAAGCTTGTTTCTCTTGAAACGGGTATGCCGGTTCATATAGCGGAGGAACCTCTTAACTGTGTTGCAAACGGCACAGGAGCCGTTTTGGAGCATATTGACACGCTTAAAAACGTTCTTATTACTCCCCATAAGCTGAGAATGTAAGGTGAATGTGATATGAATTTTTTTGACAGACACAAAAAAACATTTTTTCTGCTTTTATGCGCAGGCTGTTTGGTGCTTGCCGGCATAACCTCAAACCGGCTTGCTCCTACGTTTTTCGAAAAAACCTTCGGCTTTGTTTTAACCCCCTTTCAGGGAGCCATAACATATGTGGGAGACTGGTTTTCGGCCAGGTTTACGGCTATTACAAACATAAACGCCCTTATTGAGGAAAACGAAGCCCTTAAATATGAAATAGAACAGCTTAAGCTTGACAACTCACGAATAGAGCTTCTCGAAGCCGACAACGAAAAGCTGACGGGAATTTTGGAGCTTGCCGAAAAATATAAGGCATATGACACTACCGGGGCCAGAATTATAGGGAAAGACCCGGGAAACTGGTATGATGTTTTTATAATAGACAAGGGCAGCGCAGACGGCCTTTCGCAAAATATGGTTGTAATATCCGACGGCGGCCTTGTGGGCAGAATAAAGGAATGCGGCTTTAATTATTCACAGGTTGTTTCGATAATAGACGACGCCGATGCGGTAAGCGCCGTTTCCCCCCGTACGGGAGATACGGGCTATGTAAAGGGTGATCTTTCCAATAAGGGCATGTGCAAAATGGAGCTTATTGACATTACCTCCAAAATAACCGAGGGCGACGAAATTACAACCTCACAGTTCAGCTCTGTCTATCCCGAGGGTATTTCTATAGGCAAGGTAACAAGTGTTGAAAATACTTCCGACACATCCACAAAAACGGCTGTAATAGAGCCGGGGGTTGATTTTAAACATCTTGACAGCGTTCTTATTATAACAGCTTCCCCCGACACTTCAGCTGAGGAAATAACGGAAGCCGTTTCGGAGGAAATAACGGAGGAAGCAGAGGAGCAGACAGAGAATACAGCCGAAGCAGGGGCGGAAACAGAGGAATCAAATTTAGATATTTAATTTATTTTATAATAATACTTATAAATTTCATACTCCAGACAACGGTTTTCGAAGCTGTATCGATAATAGGAATAAAGCCCAACACGGCTGTTATAATTGTTGTTTCCATAGCCTTTATACAGGGGGAATTTGACGGCATAATAACAGGGCTTTTTGCCGGTTTTCTTCAGGAC
>JAJQCI010000004.1:0-2483 GCA_021202835.1 Clostridiales bacterium
ATTCAACATAATATACTTTTTTCACAAAATATACTGGTTTTTTCTATAAAGACTGTGAAAAAACGTGATTTTACTATTGTCAAATTGTTTAAAAAGCAGTAAAATAAACTATAGGCTTAAGGAAGAGACGGTTAATTTGCCGAATATTTCCTTAGCCTAAATTTATTTCCGCAGGAGCGTTTTATTATGACAAGAGACGAAACAGTTAAAAGGCTTATAGAGAGCTATGAGGGATATTTTGATATTCATTATATCCCCGGGGCGCCTTTGGGCCTTGCTGCAAGATGTGACTTTCACATACACAATTCAAAATATGTTCTTGTTAAAAAGGCAAGACTGTGGGAAGCAGACTGTCACGAATATGTATATATTTTTTCATTGGAAAACCTAACCGAAGAGGTTTTCAGGCGGTGTAAGGCTTATGTTCTCGAAGAAGGCGAAAAGCTTATAAAGCCAAAGCCCGGCCATATGTATACATATCTGACGGCAGTGTTTATATGCGATGATTTTACAAAGGAAGCGGTCAAACTTCTAAAAAAATCAAAGCATTACAAAAGCTACAGGCTTTCCCTTTGGGGCTGGTCGGAATTCAGAACCTTTGCGGTAAGAGCCGCCGATAAGGTCACATTCTGCAACAAAGCCGCAAAAGACAGCGCAAAGCTTGTAAAAAAACTTTAAACTTTTAGGAGGAATCTTTATGAATTCTGTTGTTCTTTTAGTATTCGGAATAGCTGTTCTGATACTGGGCTATCTGTTCTACGGCAGATGGCTGGCAAAAATCTGGGGCATAGACCCCAAACGTAAAACGCCTGCCCACACAAAGCAGGACGGTATGGACTATGTTCCTGCAAAGGCTCCTGTTCTTATGGGCCACCACTTTTCTTCAATAGCCGGCGCAGGCCCTATAAACGGCCCTATTCAGGCCGCCGTTTTCGGCTGGGTTCCCGTTCTTATTTGGGTTTTGGTCGGCGGTATTTTTATAGGCGCCGTTCATGACTTCGGCGCACTCTTTGCTTCAATCCGCCATGGCGGCGCCTCAATAGGCGAGGTTATAGCCGACACAATAGGTAAAAGAGCCAAAAGACTTTTTATAATATTCTCTTGGCTTGCTCTTATTTTGGTTATTGCTGCCTTCGGTTCTATTGTTGCCAACACATTCTGCGCCACATTTACAGAGACAGGAGCCGCAGACACAGCGGCAAGCTCGGCAAACGCTTCAACGGCAATGATTTCAATTCTTTTCATAATAATTTCAATTGCCTTCGGCTATTTTGTTTACCGCAAAAACACAAATATCGTTGTCAGCTCCGTTATAGGCGTGATTGCCATAGTTCTCTGCCTTGTAATAGGTATTAACTTCCACCCTATTTATTTAAGCAACACAACCTGGATGATTATCGTTGGCATATATATTCTCATTGCCTCTGTAACCCCCGTTTGGATTCTTCTTCAGCCCAGAGATTATTTAAGCTCGTTCCTGCTTTACGGCCTTATGGCTCTTGCGGTTATAGGCATAATAGGTTCACACCCTGCACTCAATAATCCTGCTTTCACCGGCTTTAAAGACACTCTTTCGGTTGATGTTCTTCACGGCAGCGCAAATTTGGGATATTTATTCCCGGCTCTTTTCGTTACAATCGCCTGCGGAGCAATTTCCGGCTTTCACTCTCTTATTTCATCCGGAACAACCTCCAAACAGCTCGACAACGAAAGTCAGGCTCTTCCCATTGCCTACGGAAGCATGCTTATAGAATGTGCCCTTGCTATAATTTCTCTCTGCGCTTTAAGCTACGTTTGGAACGACGTTAAAGCCGGAGATGTTGCCTTCGTTCCCACAACGGTTTTCGCCAGCGGAATCGCAAAAATGTTAAGCGTTATTCCCGGCCTTGAAAATACATATTCCACGGCTTATTCCCTTCTCGTTCTTGCAGTTTCTGTTTTCTGCCTTACCTCTCTTGACACCGCCGCAAGACTTTCAAGATATATGTTTCAGGAATTTTGGCTTGACGACGGCCAAACCTATAAGGACGTAACAGGAGCAAAAAGGGTTCTTGCAAATCCCCTTTTCGCTACGGCAATTTCAGTTGTTTTGGGCATAGCCTTAGGCCTTACCGGATATGCAAAGATTTGGGCTCTCTTCGGAGCCTCAAACCAACTTCTGGCCGCCCTCGCTCTTCTCACCATAGCTACATGGCTCGGCAAAGCAGGCAAGAACAATAAGATGCTCTTTGTTCCTATGATTTTTATGCTTGTTGTTACCGTAGTAGCCCTCATTCAGGCTATATTCTCAAACTGCGGCCAAATTATGGCCGGGGCAGACGGAGTTTGGCCCTATGTAAGAGCAATTCTGGCCTTCTTCCTCGTTGTTTTGGCAATAATCCTTGCCATTGAAGGTCTTTCCACAATCAAAAAACAGAAGAAAGCATAACTAATAAAACCTACACCAAAAGGGCAGATAGAAGAATTTTAAATTCAGCTTTCCG
>JAJQCI010000004.1:2493-8251 GCA_021202835.1 Clostridiales bacterium
TTTTATCGTTTAGATTAATCATTTACTGCCGATATTCTTATTTTGTATTTATAACATTTTTTAAGCCTAACTCAGTCATTTACCGGCTGAAGAGTGTTTGATAAAAGCGACTTAAGCTCATTGATTCTTTCTAATGACAACTGTGTAAATCTGCTGATAAGAGTCGGTTCTACATTGCCTTTAAGCATTTCAATGGCTACATCCTCTTTGCCTTCTTCTCTGCCTTCTTCTCTGCCTTCTGCTCTGCCTTTTACTATGCCTTTTGCTTCACTTTCCATTTTAATGCTGTTTTCATGAATTTCCCTTGCTTTTTCCTGATCAAATAAGATAATCATAATATCGTGAACCTCCTTTTCATGTTCTTCGAGAAATTCCTTTAGAATATCCTCGTTTTTGCATATATATATTGCCTTTGCCACAGTCTCTGCCGTTCTTCCGTATTTCTTTATTAGGTCATCAACAACCTTTGAAAAGGTTATAAACTGGCTTATAATGCCTCTGCCGTTTCTTTCGGTAATTACATTTACTCTTACCTCAACAGCGGTTTCTTTACCTTTGAAGAATTCCTCCGATAAGGTTATTATATCCTTGTCAATTTTCTTATTTCCGGTATAAACCACATACAGTTCCGACTCCGGGATTTCTACCGGCTTTGTACCGTACAAATCTTTCCCTGTTTCTTCAAAATGCTCCTGATATGTGCGTGCCAAATACATAAAACTTCGAACAATAATATTCACGGTCATATTTGACTGGGCTTCAACCAGAATAAACAGCTTTCCCTTTACTTCAAACCCCAAATCATTTGTTAAATCGTTTACAAACACAGGTTCAAGAGTTATTGTTTTTATATCATCAGCTGTTGTTTCTGTGTCTTCAGGATGAAGAGCCTGATATAGCTTGAGCAGATATTTTTGTTCACGAAACATCTTTGTGAATACGCTGTCCTTAATATTTCGTTTTGCCGTATAGCCTTCGGGCTGCATAGACATATTTTCATTGACGTACATTTTTAATATCACCCTTCCCACAATTTTATTATATCAAAAACCAATCCTAATAGCAACTTAAATTATTGAACTTATTTTATTCTGCCTTCGTTTACCATATTCTGCAGGGCGCACATAAGGCCGATTTTTCCGTGGGGATAGTTAAGGCCGCCCTGCATATATACGGCGTAGGGCTCACGTAAGGGGGCATCGGCTGAAAATTCTATTGACGAACCCTGAATAAAGGCTCCGGCGGCCATAATTATGTCGCAGTCATAACCCGGCATTGGGGCAGGATAAGGCAGAGCACTGCTGTCTACAGCCGCACCTTTTTGAACACCCTGACAGAAGCTTATAAGGTTTTCGCTGTTTTTAAGCTGTATACATTGAACAATGTCATTTCTTTTTTCAGTGGGAAGGGGCATAACCCCGAAGCCCAAATCTTCAAAAATCTGTGCGCCCAAAGCTGCCGTTTTAAGGCTTCCGTTTACGGCCTGAGGGGCCTGATAAAAGCCCTGTATGAGGCTTCTCACAACACCTAAGGTTGGGCCTACCTCCTTGCCCATACCCGGGACGGTCAGCCTGTATGCCGCATTTTCAACGTATTCGGCCTTCCCGGCAATATATCCCCCTACAGGGGCCAGACCGCCGCCGGGGTTTTTTATAAGGGAGCCTACAATCAGGTCAGCCCCAACCTCGGAGGGCTCGATATAATCTGTAAACTCTCCATAACAGTTGTCAACCATGCAAATTATTTCGGGGTTAACCGCCTTTACTCTCTTTATAATCTCCCCTATTGTTTCAACCGAAAGAGAAGGCCGCAGGCAGTAGCCCTTTGACCTTTGTATTGTAACAAGTCTCGTGTTGGGACGGATGTTTTCGGCGATTCTTTCCATATCAACACTTCCGTCAGGCAAAAGGTCAATGTCGGAATATTCCACTCCCCAGTCGGAAAGGCTTCCCCTTACCTTTCTTTTTGCCCCTATTACTCCCTCCAGAGTATCATAGGGACTGCCTACGGGGCTTAAAAGATGATCTCCCGGGCGTAGATTTCCGAAAAGAGCCACCGTAAGGGCATGTGTTCCAGAAATTATCTGAGGGCGAACCAAAGCGTCCTCCGTTCTGAATGTGTCGGCATAGATTCTCTCAGTAACCTCTCTGCCGCTGTCATCATAGCCGTAGCCTGTGGAGCCGCAGAAGTGGTCTATTGTAAGCCTGTTTTTCTGCATAGCCCCTATAACCTTAAGCTGGTTATATTCGGTTATTTTGTCGATTTCTTTAAAATAAGCTTCAAGCTTTTCCTCGGCTTTTATCACCCTTTCATATACCTGGGGTGAAATGCCGTATTCCTTCAATGCAATTTCTTTTGTTCTGTCCATAGCTTAATTTTTACTCCTGATATTTTCTGCCATATATTGTGCCGCTTCAGCCGCACTGTCAAATTCATCCATATTTATCCAAACAGCTTCTTTACACTGGTGTTTAAACCATGTAAGCTGTCTTTTGGCAAAATGCCTTGTGTCCCTTTTTATTTTATAAACAGCTTCGTCAAAGCTCATTTCTCCGGCGAGATATGCGGCTGTTTCCTTATAGCCCAAGCCCTGCATGCTGACGGCGTTCCTGCTTATTCCCGTTTCCAAAAGGCCCTTAACCTCGGCTTCCAGCCCGGCTTCAAACATTTTGTCAACCCTCAGATCAATCCGCCTGTAAAGCTTGTCACGCTCCATATTCAAAACGAATATTTTTGCGTCATAATAGGGCTCTCTCTTTTTTTCTTCGGCGTTGTGGTCGGAAAAGAGCCTTCCTGTTTCCCGGTAAAACTCAATTCCCCTTAAAACACGCTTAACATTGTTTGAATGAACACTTTCGGCATATTTGGGGTCGATTTTTTTAAGAAGCTCATACATATAAGCCCCTCCTTTTTCTTCAAGCTCAGCCGAAAGCTTATTTCTTATTGTGTAATCTTTGTTTTCCTCTGAAAAATCGTTGTTATAAACAAGGGCATTTATATAAAAGCCTGTTCCTCCGGCCACAACGGGAATATGTCCCCTTTCGGCAATTTCGGCAATATATTTTTTTGCAAGCCGCTGAAAAACCGCTGCGCTGTAGTCCTCCCGGGGGTCAAGCTCATCTATAAGAAAATGGGGAATACCCTGCTTTTCATCTTCCCTTACCTTAGCCGTGCCTATATCCATATATTTATAAATCTGCATGGAATCGGCGGAAATAACCTCTCCCCCTATAATTTTGCAGAGCTCCACGGAAACCGCCGTTTTGCCGCAGGCCGTAGGACCGCCTATAATAACCAAAGGCTGTTTCAAAAAAACACCTCCCAATACAAAGGCGGCATAAGCGCCGCCTGTTTTATTCATCGATCAAGTTATTCTTTCTCAAGGCCTCTATAAATTCGGAAACATCGGCCGAAGCCGTTTTTTCGTCAATATCATACATAGCTGTCAAAGCCTTGACAACGGCTTCCTCGGTTGTGTCTTCTTCAAGCTTTGACCAGATAAAAGCCCCTGTCTCATTAAGATTCATTATATTGTTAAAGTCAACGCTGTCTGCGCCGAAGGGCACAACAACAGCCGTATCCTGAATTTTTCTCATCATAAAGCCTTTTTTTATTTTCATTTTATTATTCCCTTTCTCATTTCATTATATGATGTTTCGACTGCCTCGTGGCTTATATTGCAGCCCATTATATATATGGGGACGGACGAAAAAATATCGTTTGCTGTTTCCATAAACATAGCCATATTTTCTTCGGACTCGGGTCTTATTGTCTGCTCGTAAAACCTGCCGAAGGCTTCGAAGGTTCCGGCCTTTCTTATATGGTTTTCTTCCGATCTTTCTATAAAGCAGATCCCTGCTATGGGAACCTTCAAATTTCTGTTAAGGTCGGTTTTGCCGCTCCATGGTGTTCCGTAGGCATAAATACCATTTTCGGTCATTCGAAGAGCCGGCTTATCGTCATTTAAAATATAGGCCCTGTCTCCGAAATAATCCAGCCACAGCCCTGTATGTGTAGACTTTCCCGTTCCCGAAGCCGCCGAAAAAAGATAAGCATATCCGTCAACAACAACAGCCGACGAATGAAGCATTATACCTCTGAATTCAACAAGCTTTTCATAAAAAGCCGCTCCCGTAAGGAGATATTCACAGTCGTTTATTGTTAAATGAGGGTTTTCGGCCTGAAATTCCTCAAGTGATGACTTGTTTAAAAAAATGCCGAATGTGGGCTTAAAATTCTCTGCACCATCTTCAACAACATAGGCCGCCGCCTGTTTAAGCATAGTGGGATATTTATATTCAAGCTTGAAATCAATATCCGCAACACGCATATTATACATTTTCCACCTCCGAGATTTTGCCCTTTGATATATTTAAAATTTTGTCACAGCAGGAAACCGCCGCTTCCTTATGTGAAACAAATATACAGGTTTTGTTTTTGAGCCCCGTTATTGCCCTTAAAAGCCTGTCCTCCGTTTCCGCATCCAGCGCTGAGGTGGCCTCATCAAGCAAAAGTATGGGGGCACCGTTTAAAATGGCTCTTGCTATTGAAATTCTTTGAACCTGCCCCTCCGAAAGGCCTAAGCCCCTTTCGCCTATGACAGTGTCAAGGCCATCGTCAAGACTTTCAATAAGGTCATAAATTTGGGCGGTTTTCGCCGCTTCTATTATTTTTTCATCTGAAGTTTCTTCATTGAAAAATCTTATATTGTCTCTTAAGCTTCCGGAAAGAACCATATTCCCCTGAGGAACATAGGCGAAAAGCTCTCTGAAGCCTCCGTCGATTTTAACCCTGCCTTTTTTCGTTTTGAAATAAAGGCCGCCGCTTTCGGGCTCGATTATACCTAAAATAAGCTTTAAAAGAGTGCTTTTGCCCTCTCCCGAGGGGCCTATAACGGTTGTAAGCCTGTTTTTTTCTATTTTGCCGAAGCTTCGGTCAAAAATAAGCTCCTTGCCGCTGTAGCCGAAGGTCAGATTGTCTATTTCCAAAGCTAAAATATCCTTATATTTGATATTGCAGGGACTTAGAGCTTCATCCTCCATATTCTCAAGCTCCATAAGCCTTTCGGCGGAGGCTATCATTGAATAATAAGAAGGAATAAGGCTTGACATATTTTTCATAGGCGCCCTGACCTGATCTATAACCTGTAAAAAGGCAGTCAGCGTACCGAAGGTTATGCTTCCGGCCACAATTTTAAAAGCGCCCCAAATCAAAGCCCCGTAATAGCTTGCCGTAAAGAGAACATAAACTCCTGTGTTGGCCACATTCCCAACCGTGTTTCTTTTAAGCTTTATTTTATAGCTTTCAAGCTGCTTTTCCATAAGCCTGCCGCCAACCGGAAGAAAGTTTGAAAAAGACTTTATAACAATAATATTTTCAAAAATCTCCTGAATGAAAGACCTTATAACACCGTCTGAGGTTTGAACCTCTTTATGAAGATATTTAAAATGTTTGGCATAAATTCTGCCGGCGAAAAACAAAATAACCCCGACAGCGGCAACAATAAGTGTAAACTTGGCGTCAATATAAACAAGCACGGCAAACCCCGAAACAATCTGTGTGGCGATTGAAACAGCTACAGGCAGAAGGTCGACAATTCCCTCTATAACAACTGAAACGTCAGCCGACATTCTGTTTACAATTTCGCCGGTATGATAGGCGGTCAAACCGGTATATTTCTTTTTAAGGAGCTTTCCGAAAACACCTTGTTTTATGCTTATTTCTATTTTTCCCATAGCCCTGATGCGTATATTGCTGC
>JAJQCI010000004.1:8261-20158 GCA_021202835.1 Clostridiales bacterium
CATTTAAAAAGGCCTGAAAGCCTATTATGCCGCAGAGCACTAAAGCCCAGAGCATAATACTTCCCTCTGAGTCTCCCGTTGCAATATCCAAAATATTTTTTGAAGCAAGAGCAAGGAAAACATAACAAAGGGATATAACGCCGCTTATGGCCGCCACACAGAGCACCCAAAGAAGCTTGAGTTTTGAGTAGGAATATATCCACCTAAGAGCACTTTTATTTTTATTCATCAGAGATTTTCCTTAATTTTAAAATTAATTTGCCGGCCTTTAAAAATATGCGGCAGATATAAGGCCTGACGGGCATTAAAATATACCAAAGCCTGACATAAATTCTGTAAAGAATGTTGTCTGTTGTAAATTTTCGGCCTTTTCTTTCAAAACCCTTTACAACGGCAATAACAGTACTGCCGGAGACGCCCCTTTCGATTTCCTTCTGGGCGTCGCCGACAATATCATATGAATTTTTTTCTTTGTTTACCTTAACAATTCTATGGAGGACGTAGCTGCCGTCTGGGCGGACATAAAGAGGTATGTCGAATTTTTTAAGATTGTTTTTGTCGGCCTTCGTAAGGAGAACACTGTCTCTTAAGCTATACAAAAGGGGATACATAGAGAAACCCCTTATTGTAAAGTTAACATCCGTGCCGTTTTCAACACACTCTTCGATTATGGGTGAAATTTCGCTCATTCGGGAGCTTATAACGCCTTTTTCCATAAAATCATTCCCTGTTTATCTGTTATTTGTTAAGTTCCTTATGTAAAATCTCGGTGTATGCAAGAATAAGAGGAGCAACGCCCTTGGCTTCATTCTTAACAACCGGTTCACTCATATAATATTCATAGGAGCCGTCTCTGTAGGAGTTTCCGCCTAAGCCGGCAACGAGACAAATTCCGTCAAGCTGAAGCTCTCCGTTTTCTTCGGAGAGATATTTGTCACAGATACCGTTGAAGGCCTTTTCGCCGTATTTAAAATATTCTTCGGGAAGAATGCCCAGTCTTACAGACTTCATAATAGCGAAAGCGAGAATAGCGGAGCCGCTTGTTTCAAGATAGTTCTTTTCTCTGCCGCCCTGATCGGCAACCTGATACCACATACCGCTTTCGTCCTGATATTTGAGAAGAGCGTCAACATATTCGATATAAATAGCCTTAAGCTTGTCTCTGTCTTCCGCCAGCTTGTCGGGCATAATGTCGATTGTGTCAACAAGCGCCATAGCATACCAGCCCAAAGCCCTGAGCCAGAAGTTAGCCGAAAGGCCTGTTTCCTTGTCGGCCCAGTACATTTCTCTGCTTTCGTCATAGCCGTGGAAGTAAAGCCCTGTTTTGGGATCTCTCATTATTCTGTGAACGTTTTCAAACTGCTTTACGCTGTCGTTGCAGTTCTTGCAGTCGTTGTACATAACCTCATATTCCATATAGAAGGGCTGGCCCATATACATGCCGTCAAGCCAAACCTGCCAGGGATAAATCTTCTTGTGCCAGAAGTTGCCCTCCTTAGTTCTGGGCTGCTTTAAAACCTGACCGTAAATCGTGTCGATGGCCTTGCGGTATTTTTCCTTGCCTGTGAGCTCATAGAGGTCGAAAAGGGTTTTGCCTGCGTTTACGTTGTCGATGTTATATTCCTCCGGCTTATATGACTTTATGGAGCCGTCGTCCTGAACAAAATAATCGATAAAATTATCGGCAAAGTCAAGATATTTCTTTTCCTTTGTAATATGATAAAGCTCAATAAGGGCCTTAATCATACAGCCGTCAATATAGTTCCACTTAGACGGCTTTCCGCTTCTTATCTGCTCAATGTTCCAAATAGGAGCCTGAGGCGTAGACTTTTCAATAAGTTCATTAATATACCTGTCGAGAATTTCCATATAAAAATACCCCCTGTAAAATTTTTTGTATATAACAAGATTATAACACATAGCCGCACTTAATTCAACTGTAAATATTCAATTATTTTTTTACCCTGCAAATCGCTTCGGCCATCCGGTTGAGGCCTGTTTCAATAACAGCCCTGGGCATAGCCAGATTAAGGCGGATATAGCCCTTTGCGTTTCCCACAAAGAGATCGTCGCCGCCCTCCAGAAGGACTCCGGCGTTGTTTGCGAAGAATGACGGAAGGTCTTCAACATCAGGCAGTGCGGCAGACATATCTGCCCAGGCCAGATAAGTTGCTTCCGAAATGTTCATAACGGCTTGGGGAATATGCTTTGTCAGATAGTCCTTTACAAAGACAAAGTTGTTGTCCAGATAACAGCGAAGAGCCTCGTGCCAGCTGCCGCCTTTGTCATAGGCTGCTTTTGCCGCAGTCAGTGAGATCGGGTTTACCATTCCGGCCATTTTGTCTCTGTCTTTGAATTTCTGCCTTGTGGCTTCATCCCGAATTAAAATATTTGAAAAAGCAAGCCCGGCAAAATTAAAGGTCTTGGTGGGCGCCATACAGGTGATAAGCTTAGGATAATCAGGCATAATTTTTGCCATGGGAATATGAGTATAACAGCGGCGTGTCAAATCACAGTGAATCTCGTCGGAAATAATCCACAAATTATATTTACGAACAATTTCGGCAATGTGATTAAGCTCCTCGGCCTTCCAGACACGGCCTGTGGGATTATGAGGATTACACCAAATTACAATCTTACACTTAGGGTCGGCGCATTTTTCCTCAAAATCTTTATAATCAATAAAAAACTCACCCTTTTCGTTTTTAAGAAGGGGCGACTGAAGGGCTTCTATGTTTGAATATTCCGCTGCGTGGAGAAAATATCCATAGGCCGGCGTGTTAATCAATATTTTTTCATCCGGTGTACAAAGATTTTCAACAAGCTGATAAAGTGCAGGGATTATGCCGGGTGAAAAACACAGCTCCTCCTGCTTGGGCTCCCAGTTATAGTGGTCGGAACACCATTTGCGGAAGGACTGAAAATAGCCGTCGTCATAAATACCTGTATAGCCGAAAATTCTGCGGTCAACCCTCTTGTGTATCTCCTCTACAATTTCAGGTGCTGCCGCAAACTCCATATCTGCCACCCACATACGGACGAATTCTTCATCCTTATAGGGAAAGACCTTCTCGGGCCCGGCGTGGAATATATATCCTCTGAAGCCGTCTGTGTTTAGTGCATTAGTGTTTCTTCTGTCTATAATTTCATCAAAATTATACATTTATCTGACTCCTTGTTTTTAGATTACATTTGAAATACTGCTCTTAACTGCTGCAGCAAAGCAGCATTTTAAAATTAAAGTCACACAAAAAGCAAAAAGGGACTGTGAAAAGTGAAAAGCCCTTTCTTCACAGTCTCTTTCTATTTCATACTTCTTAAAACAGCATTTTGTTAAAATGCCGTTTTTTCCTCAAGATATGCTTTTAAATCGCTTATCTTAATTCTTTCCTGTTCCATAGTGTCTCTGTTTCTTATGGTGACACAGCCGTCCTCTTTAGAGTCAAAGTCATAGGTTATGCAGAAGGGCGTGCCGATTTCATCCTGACGGCGGTATCTCTTTCCTATTGAGGAAGCGTCGTCGTAGTCAACGGCAAAGTACTTTGAAAGCTCGGCATAAACCTCTCCTGCTTCTGTCGCAAGCTTCTTTGAAAGAGGAAGAACAGCGGCCTTATAGGGCGCAAGCGCCGGGTGGAAGTGGAGAACCGTTCTTACATCTCCGTTTTCCAGTGTTTCCTCGTCATAGGCTTCGCAGAGGAAAGCCAGTGTAACTCTGTCGGCGCCCAGAGAAGGCTCTATAACGTAGGGAATATATTTTTCGTTTGTTGCGGGGTCAAAATAGTCCATAGATTCACCGGAAACAGTTTGGTGAGCCTTTAAGTCGAAATCTGTTCTTGAAGCTATGCCCCAGAGCTCGCCTCTGCCGAAGGGGAATTCATATTCTATGTCGGTAGTTGCGTTTGAATAGTGGGCAAGCTCCTCCTGAGAGTGATCTCTCATAGATATGTTTTCTTCTTTTATATCCAAAGAAATAAGCCAGTCGTGACAGAAATCCTTCCAATATTTGTGCCATTCAAGCTCTGTGCCGGGCTTACAGAAAAATTCAAGCTCCATCTGTTCAAACTCTCTTGTTCTGAATGTAAAGTTTCCGGGTGTGATTTCGTTTCTAAATGATTTTCCTATCTGGCCTATACCGAAGGGCACTTTCTTTCTTGTTGTTCTCTGAACATTTTTAAAGTTTACAAATATACCCTGGGCCGTTTCGGGGCGAAGATAAACAACGTTCTTTTCCTCCTCGGTAACGCCGGCATGAGTTTTAAACATAAGATTAAACTGACGTATATCAGTAAAGTTGTGAGCGCCGCAGCTTGGGCAGGGAATATTGTTTTCATCTATAAAGCTCTTAAGCTTTTCGTTTGACCATCCGTCACAGGCTATGTCAAGGTTGTTTTCCTTTACATAGTCTTCGATAATGTTGTCGGCTCTGAATCTTTCGTGACATTCCTTACAGTCCATAAGAGGGTCGTTAAAGCCGCCTACATGGCCCGAAGCCACCCAAACCTGGGGATTCATAAGAATAGCACAGTCAACCCCCGTGTTATAGGGAGATTCCTGAACGAATTTCTTCCACCAAGCCTTTTTTACATTGTTTTTAAGCTCAACCCCCAAAGGGCCGTAGTCCCATGTGTTTGCCAGACCTCCGTAAATTTCGGAGCCGGCATAAACAAAGCCTCTCGCCTTAGCAAGAGCAACCACCTTATCCATTGATTTTGCCATATTATAACCTCCAAAAAAATTAAAACCGTAAAAAAGCCCTTGCTGACATAGGGACGAAAGAAAAACTTCCGCGGTTCCACCCTATTTGGCAAAGACCCGACTTTTAAGGCTCCGCTCAAAAGCGCCTTCAAAAGGAATGCTTTACCTGACCTTACACCTGCCGCAGGCTCGCTTAAAAACATTATCCTTCCTACTTTTCTTTATCACAGCGGACAAATTTCTGTTTTTTAAAGTATACCAAAGACAGGCGAACTTGTCAATATTTTATTAAAGATTTTTCCATAATTGAAATGTCCAAAAAGTTCTTGATTTATGTTGTTTATTTGGTATAATTGATATGTGTTTGAGTTTTGCGCCGACAGCATGGCTTAAGCTTTCAAAGTATAAGCGCAGGCGCAGGCAGGAAAGGAGAAAAATGAAAAAAATATTATTTTTGGTGTGTCTTACACCGGTTTTGATTTTTTTAACGGGGCTTGAACTTTGTTTTGCCGAAGAAATAAGCGCCGACGGCCTTGACGCCGTATACAACAGTTCAGTCGAAAATGCGGAATGGTTTGAAAATCCCCTTTATTTTAACGGGGTTTATCAGGATAACGAGGCCTGCCGTGCCGAGCTTAAATCCTTCAGATTCGAAAGCGGAGACATTTTCGAGCTTTATAATTATTATTTTAAATCGGGAAATAATCAGGGAAGTGCCGTAAAAAACGGTTTTTCAATCCCCGGCAGCAGCATTGAAATTCATTATTATGACTACCAAAGCAAAAGCTGGAGCACTCTCACAAATACAGAGAATCTCCCCAAGGAAACCCTTTTTATAGATACCGACAGCTATCATATGGTTATAGGAGTGCCTACGGTTTATGCTAATTACAGCGAAACCCACACAGCGGTTATATTCGGCGGCCTTGAAAAGCCTGTTGAGATTGTAAAATCCGCCGACGAAAAGCACTATGACATAAAATATACATTTAACAGCAGCGGCCTTTATGACGGCTCTGTTTGGGTTTTAAAGTCTGAGCGTCCCCTTGTGGACTGGGACAGCCCAAACCAGCTTAATATTATAAATTCCGACTTGGTTCATCAGGGCAGGTTTCTGTGGGACGGTTATTATTTTACACAGTCCTCCGATTACTCCCCCTATTACGGCAGCGGCACCTACTGCAGACACCCCAGCAGCTATGTTCCCGTTGTTTTTGCCCATTACGGCTCATTTAACGCCGCCTATGACCTGGGATATGCCTTTACTTACATATGTATGAAAAATCAGTGTGAAAACGGCTATTGGAAAACAGGCCAGAGCGTGAACTGGCTTAACTCCGATTTCGGAATCGGCGGCGGCTTTTATGACACAAGGTTTAACACAGACTTTGCCCAGGGGCTCTTGTATGCATATAAGAGGTATGGAAATCCCGAATTTCTGGATTCTCTTATTAAATATATACGTTATTTTTTCAGTCACGCCGAAAATTATCACTATGAAACAGAAAACGGCGGTCTGCTCGTTCAGGACTACAGCTGTGACTATGACCATAAAAACACCCACTGTTCACTGAATCATCAGCTGGCCGAGCTTAATCTGCTTTATAATGTATATGATGAGATTAAATTCGAAGGCTGCAGGCTGCTTGCGGATAAAATGCTTCTTGGTGTTGAGGATACCTGCGATCAGTGGATACTCGAAAACAACAACCTTAAATATGCCCTTTATTATTCCGGCTCAGCAAACACAATGACCGACTATCCTTATCTTACATATAACGACCTTTTTACAACAAGGCAGATTTTAAGGGATATGTTCAACAGAGAAAGCGAAGCCGTCAACAGGCTTATGGACGCTAAGCTTAAGTGGATGAAGGCAAACAATGTAACAGGGTATTATCAAAACTGAAAAAACTGAAATCAGGGCCGCTGTCCGGTTGTTTAAAGAGACAGCGGCTTTTTTAATTTCGGTTTAAAACAAAGGATTCATACCGTCATAGCGTCCGTCGAAAAATTTATAAACATCTGCGGTTTCTCTGTAAAATGGGCGCCTTGACAAAAAAAGCTCCGTAAGAATTAGGCTTTCTATTGCCGCTCTTAAAAGCTCCTCTCTTGTGTTTCCGGCGGTTAATTCATTGTCGTCGTTTATAATTTCGTCTATGTCGTCAGACATTGCTGCCGCTTTTTTATAAACAGCGTCGGTCATTTGGTTAAGGCTGTCTCTTGTTATTTCAAAATCTCTTATGGTTCCGCCTTGTTTTCCGCTTTTTTCAGGCAGGCCGTAATCATAAACCGGGCTTCCCGGATATTCCATATTGTTTATTATTTCAACAACCACAGGATATAAAAAGGAATTTATCCTGCCGTAAAGCTCATGCATAAGCTTAATTTCTCTTCCGTAAACACCGTCATAATCAACAGCGTCAAGACGGCTTCTCTCTCCTTCAGACGGCATTGCCTCTCCGCCTGAAGGCACATAGCCCCCTTTGCCGTCGGAAATGGGGCCTTCGGCATTTTGGCTCATTTCGGTATAGTTGTTAAACCCCCTTATAAGGTCGTCACCGCTGTTTAAATCTTCAGTATAGACCGCTGCCTTAAGCCCTTTTCCCATTTCGGGAGAAATTTCACCGTCTTTAAGCCATTCATCAAGCTTTGAATTTATAAAGCTTTTATTTCTTACCCCTCTGTAATACAAAAAAATCACTCCGAATAAAGCATTTACTAAAATATATGCTTATCGAAGTGATTTGTTTACAATGGCTTATTTATCGTAACAGTTCAGCCGTGCCCTGCTGAGTGGGCTTATGTAAAAGCTAATTTTGCATAAGCTTACTCAGCAGGGCACGAGCGGAGCGCCAATCAACTTGCGAAAATTGAGCCGCTTAAGCGGCGCCGGATGCGCAGCAGACGCTTCGCAAGCTGTTTGGTGCTCCGCTCGTGCGAGGAAGCACGGCTGAACTGTTACTATTTATCACCAATCCGCAGGTCGGTCTTTGCCGCCGTGCAGAAATTCACAGACTCAGCCCCTGCGGCGTATAAAGCGTCGAAACAGGCGCCCAGCGTACTCCCCGTTGTATAAATATCGTCTATAAGAAGAAGCCTTTCTCCCTCAAAGCTTCTTTCAGCCTTGAAAGCGTTTTTAACATTTACCTTTCTTTCCTCTGTTGACAGTTTGTTTTGAGGGCGAGTTTCTTTTATTCTCACAAGGCCCCTGCCCAGAGGAATTCCCGAAAGACGGGAAAATTCCGCCGCCATAAGCTCGGTTTGGTTATAGCCTCTTTCTCTGAGTCTGTTTTTGCTTGCCGCAACGGGAAGAACAAAGTCATAATCCATAGGGATATTGTTTTTAACGAAGCTTTCATAAATCAAACAGCCGAAGGCCTTTCCCAGCTCTCTTTTTCCGTCATATTTAAGCTCAAGAATCTTCCACCTTATTTCTCCGTCATATTTAAAAAGAGAAAAGCCGTCTTTATCACGATATTCAACAGATTCCGTCCTTGAAAATTTATCTCTGCAGCTGCCGCATAAAACACAGTCTTCGCCGAAGTCAAGAATATTTTCACAGTATGAACACCTTTTGGGATAAACAATATCCAAAATAACAACGGCCGCCTCTTTCATGGTTTTAATCATATTATTTCACTCATTTCCGTGATTCTGTCACACAGTGCCGAATATCTGTTTATTTCCTTGTTGTTGTCAATCATTTTCTTTATAATGGCCGGGTTTCCCACAATAACACAAAGCTCCTTCGCCCTTGTAACGGCTGTATAGAGAAGATTTCTGGAAAGAAGGTTTGCCGGAGCGTTAAAAGCCGGAATTATAACCGCCTTGTATTCGCTGCCCTGAGATTTGTGAATCGTAACAGCATAGCTCAGCTCAAGCTCGTCAAGCTGTGAAAAGTCATATTTGACATGTTTGTTTTCGTCAAAAATAACCTCTATATATTCATCTCCGCTGTTTACCTTATAAACAATGCCCTCGTCACCGTTAAAAACGCCTGTTCCCTCATCTATATAGGCTCCGTTTTCGATAATATTCCAAATTATGTTGTAGTTGTTTTTAATCTGCATAACCTTGTCGCCTTCACGAAAGATTGTGTTTCGATATTCTTTTTCGCTTTTAAAGCTGCTTTTTGGGTTTAAAACCTCCTGCAAAACAATGTTTAGATTGGCAACCCCCAAGGGATTTTTTCTCATAGGCGTTAAAATCTGTATGTCCTTCACCGGATCACAGTCCAAAAATTTAGGCAGCCTTGTTTTTATAAGCCCAATGATTTCGTTTATAACGGCGTTTATGTCAAGCCTTTTAATAAAGAAGAAATCGCTTCCCCTTTTCGTAAGGTCGGGATATTCCCCCTTGTTTATTTTGTGGGCATTCATAACAATGTCCGACTCCGCCGCCTGTCTGAAAACCTCTGTCAGTCTTACAACCTTTATGCAGCCGGAAGATATGATGTCCTTTAAAACACTGCCGGCCCCTACAGAGGGAAGCTGATAGGAGTCCCCTACTATTATAAGCTTTGCCCCGTGGGGTATGGCCTTTAAAAGGCTGTACATAAGCATTAGATCAATCATAGAGCTTTCGTCAACTATTATAACGTCGGCCTCTATGGGGTTGTCCTCGTCCTTTTCAAAGGTTTGGCTTCGGCTGTTTTCGGCTAAAAAGCTTGTCCCCAAAAGACGGTGAATTGTTTTTGCTTCCAGGCCGGTTGCTTCCGTCATTCTTTTGGCAGCTCTGCCCGTAGGCGCAGCCAGAACGATTTCATAATTTTCGGTTTGAAGAAGCTTTATAATTGCGTTTATGGTGGTTGTTTTGCCGGTTCCGGGGCCGCCGGTTATAACACAGACTCCCCTCTCCATAGCCTCTTTGACTGCCGTTTTCTGTTCATAGGCAAGAGAAAGGCCGCAGTCCTCCTCCAAATATCTCATATCCTCTTTAAAGTCGAAGACAGTTTTTTCAGCTGTTTTATCAAGCTCCAAAAGCTTTCTTGCGGTGTAGCTTTCGGCATAATAATAAATATTTAAATAAACCCTGACCTCGTCTTCTCTTTTTTCGCAAAAAATTTTCTGTTCAGCCCCCATTTCGGAAGCTATGTCGGAAATAAGACCTTCTTCAACCCCCAAAAATGTAACTGTATTTTTAACAAGGCTGTCAAGGGGCAGATAAGTATGGCCGCTTTGTGAAGCCAGATTTAAAACATATTTTATGCCGGCCTTTATTCTGAAGGGAGAATCAGCCTCAACCCCCATTTTAAAGGCTATTCCGTCGGCGATTTTAAAGCCTATTCCCTGAATTTCGTCAGCCAGCCTGTAGGGGTTTTTCTCAACGATTTCTATTGCCTTTTCGCCGTATCTTCTGAAAATTTTCATAGCATAAACAGGGCTTATGCCGTATTTGTCAAGATAAACAATAACACGCCGCAGAGCCGCCTGTTCGTGAAAAACTGCGCCTATGTCCATGGCCTTTTCCTTGCTTATACCCTTAACCTCCGCAAGACGCATGGGGTTTTCTTCTATAATATCAAAGGTTTTGTCGCCGAACATTTTGACAATTCTCTTTGAAAGCCCTGCGCCAATGCCTTTAATAAGCCCGGAGCCCAAATATTTTTCCATTCCCCTCTCTGTCTTGGGCAGAGTTTTTTCATAAGCCGCAACATTAAGCTGCCTGCCATAGGTCGGGTGGTTAACTATACTGCCGGTAACCTTAACGCTTTCGCCCTCGTTTATATCGGGCAGATAGCCAACGCAGACAAGCTCTGCTTCGGCCCCTTCTCCTTCGTCGTCGGAAAGAGAAAACACACAATATCCGTTTTCCGGATTGGAAAAAATAATGTTGTCAACAACGCCCTCCGTTGTCAAAATACTTTCCATATTTTCACCGCCAATCTTCATTAATAATAATTATACCTAACACAGGGAAATTTTGCAATAAAAATGTTTTCAAAAACAGCAGTTCAAAAAAATCCATGGCAGAATCACGGAATAATACAAATGTATTTCAATGATATTACAATATAATTACAACAACAGACAGGAGGCGGTATTTATGGTAATGTAGAGGTGGCTGCGGTTATGGAAATCAGAAGTATTTTTGAATCAAATTTTTCAATAATTGAGGATACACGATGTCAATGTGATGTTAAACATAAACTTATAGACGTGCTGATATTAATTGTTTATGCCATATTATGAAATAAAACGGAGACTGGGAGATTGCAGACTACTGCATATGCAAGGCAGATTTTTAAGCCGAATATTTTGGTGTTGCAAAAAATTCCCTTAAAATCTATTATAATGAGAATATTAAATATGGCAGATGTTGAATTGGCTGCATTATGTACTGTAAATATTATGAAGAAATTATTCGGCATAAGCGGCGATGTTGCTGCCATATGCGGAAAGACTATACACAGCAGAGCAAAAATGGAAACATACAAGGGAAAGCTTCATATTTTGACAGCCTATATGACAGAAAACGGCGTAAGCCTCGGTCAATTATAGGTAGGAGAAAAGACAAATGAAATCCCCTGTACGTTGTAATTTTTAGATTTAATCAATGTTGAAAATAAAATAATTACAGCGGATGCAATGCATTGTCAAAGAAAAACAGCCGCAAAAATACGCAGCAAAAAAGTATTTTTGCCATAGAAAGAGTTGTAAAACAAGACAAAACAAGTATAGAAACAAGCTATTATATAAGCAGCTTGGATGCAGAACCGAAAGATTTTAGGAAATTGTCAGAGAGCATTGGAAAATAGAAAGTATGCATTATATCTTGGATGTAGTTATGTGTGAAGGCGAATGTCAATTCTATTCTGCCAATGCTCAAAGAACAATGTATGTATTTCGAAAGCTTGCTATTGCTATGCACAAAAACTATATTTCTCAAACAAAAAGTAAAATTTCTATGCGACGCAATATGAATCGTTGTTCTATGGATGATGGCTTGTTGATTAATGTAATTGAAACCTATGTATGACATTTCTGTAAAAAACTGTTATTCTGCCGTGCAAAAATATTAAAAACAGTTGAAATATATCGGAATTTGGTGTATAATGAAAATATAAAAGAAAAGGCGAGTACGGCAATACTCACCAAATCTCCGCCTTTCGGCTAAGCATATGCTGTAAGTCGGTTAGGCAGATATATAAATGAATTTTTATAGACCGCCGATGCTTATGACACGGGGTGGTCTTCTTT
>JAJQCI010000065.1:0-9218 GCA_021202835.1 Clostridiales bacterium
CAGGCTTACGTGAAGCATATGCTTGTTTATATAAATATTCAAGGAAAATAAAGGAGGTATTTTATGAAAGCCGTAAAAAAATATATATCCTATGCCGCTGTGGGGCTTGTTTTGGGGCTTGTTTTGGGCTGGCTTATAAACTGCGCCGCTTATCATCTTCCCGAGGCTGTTTCAACGGGAAAATACAGAAATATGTTTGATATTTCTCTCTTTTTGAATATAAATACTTATTTGATGGGCTTGGCCGTTTTTGCCGTTTTTGTTGTTCTTTTTCTCGTTTTCGGAGAAAGCAACGCAAAGAAAGCAAAGAAGCTTATGAACACAAACCGGGTGAATCAGGTTTACGCAGGTCTTGAGGATTCAAGATTTATGAATTCCAAGGAAAGAGACAACAACTTCCCTTCATATAATTTTTCAAGACTTGCCGACAGCAGGAAGGACGGTGTGCCCGTAAGGGCCTTTTATGACAAAAAGGCAGGGCTTAAGGTTAATATTGCCAGCCCTATGCACGGTATAATAATAGGCTCCACAGGTTCGGGAAAAACCACAACCTTCATTAACCCAATGATTCAGATTTTGGCGGCCAGCGGCGCCGGCTCATCTAGGATTATGACCGACCCCAAGGGCGAGCTTTATCAGCTTCATTCGGGCTTTCTCAAGGAAAGAGGCTATAATGTAATGGTTTTGGACTTAAGAGACACCTATTCCTCCTTCAGGTGGAACCCTTTGGGCGATATTTATGACAGATATCAGCAGTATATAGAAGCAGGGGCGAACATTTTCGAGCATACCGACCCTATAGACAGCTATGACAACTTAAAGCTTTTAAACGATAAGGAAGCCTACGGCGAAACATGGTATGAATATTACGGTTCGGCCTATGCCGACGCCGACGAGCTTATTATAGACGCAAAGCTTAAAAAGCAGCAGATTTATGATGAGCTGTATGAGGATTTAAACGACCTTATAAGCGTTCTCTGCCCTATAGAGTCATCCGACGACCCTGTTTGGGAAAAGGGTGCCCGGTCAATAGTTATGGCAACGGCGTTAGCTATGCTTGAGGACAGCGAAAACCCCGAACTGGGAATGACAAAGGAAAGATATAATTTTTATAACCTGAACAAGGCTATTTCAAACTCCGACAACAATTTCGAAGCCCTTAAAAACTACTTTGCCGGAAGAAGCCCCATTGCAAGATGTGTTTCTTTAAGCAAGCAGGTAACAACGGCGGCGGAAAACACTCTTTCCAGCTATATGTCAATAGCCTTTGACAAAATGTCAATGTTTAACGACGAGGGAATCTGCGCCCTTACAAGCGGCACTGATATAGACCCCAACGTTTTCGCAGACGAAAAAACCGCCCTTTTTATGAAGATACCCGACGAAAAGGACACAAGGCACGCCCTTGCTTCAATGTTCGTTCTCTGTATCTACAAGGCGCTTATTAAGAAGGCTTCCGCAAGAGAGGACCTTTCTCTTCCCAGAAATGTTTACTTTATACTCGACGAATTCGGAAATATGCCTAAGATAGACAAGTTTGACAAAATGATAACAGTAGGACGAAGCAGAAAAATTTGGTTTAACATGGTTGTTCAGTCCTATGCCCAGCTTAACAATGTTTACGGCGACACCGTAGCCGACATTATAAAGTCAAACTGCGGCATGAAGATGTTTATTGGGTCAAACGATATTAACACCTGTAAGGAATTTTCGGAGCTTTGCGGAAATATGACCGTTCAAACCGGCAGTGTTTCCGGCTCGGTTTCGGGAGATAAGGATATCAGCTATTCTCACCAGATTCAGCAGAGGCCCCTTATTTATCCCTCGGAGCTTCAAAGACTCAACAACAAAGAAAGCACGGGCAATTCTATTATCGTTACATTCGGAAATTACCCCTTGAAAACGAAATTTACGCCCAGCTACAGGTGTCCTGTTTATAAATTTTTCGAGATGGACAATTCCGAAAACAGAAAGAATCCTTTCTTCGGTGAGGATGTTTATTATGACTTAGGCGAAAGAAACAATATTGTATTAGCGGAGATGGAAGCTGAAAAAGCGGAAACGGAGGTATGATTTATGCTTAAATCCAATTTGGAAATCAATGAAAAAAAGGCTGTTGTTCACCTGCAGGGCAGAGCCGACACTTTATCAAGCGAGTGTGTTTTTACATCATATGAAAAGGCCAAGGCCGAAGGCTGTAATGAAATAGAGTTCGATATGCAGGGGGTGGAATATATCTGCTCCGCAACTCTCAGGGCCTTTTTGAAATCTCAGAAGGACTGCAACAAAAACGGCTTTGAAATGTATGTGACAGGGGCGTCTGACGGAGTTAAAGACGTTTTTGAATTAACAAGCTTTTCTTCTATTATAAATATTTCATAACAAATTTAAGAAAAAAGGAGGCGTTTTATTATGGAAAATATTTTAAGACTCAGCTGTTCGGACTTTAATGAGGATTTCGCAAAAGGAATGGACTTTGTGGAAGGGGCCCTTGTTAATGTTTCGGGAAAGAAGAAAAACAACATTATACTTGCTTTTGAAGAGGTTTTTGTAAACGTTCTTCAATATAACGACGACGAAAGCCTTCAGATAGCCGTTGAGGTTATGAGCAGGGACGGCTATGTTTATGTAAAGGTTGAAGACAACGGCGAAAAGTTCAATCCTCTTTTAACAAAAGACCCTGATTTGTCGCTTAATGCAGACGACAGAGAGCTGGGAGGCCTAGGGCTGTTTCTTCTTAAAAAGATATCCGACTATATTGAATATAAATATTATGAAGGGAAAAACATCCTTACGTTTGGGGTGAAAATAGATGAGGGTAATTGACGTCGGTTTTTTGGGCTACGGCACAAGAGCCTTAGATGCCCTTTTTGCAGACGACAGATTTAACGTTAAATATTTTATAACTCCAAGGTCAAGGCTTTGCCCCGAGGTTTTTGAGAGTGAAAAAAGATACAGAGACAGGGTTAAAATGGAGATTGTGTCAAACAAGGCTCAGCTTAAAGAGAGACTTAAGGAAATAAACGACATAGAGTGCTTCGTTATGAATGCCTGCCCCTATATTTTAACTGAGGAGATTTTGAGCCTGACGGATGTTTACAATATCCACCCGGGCAGTCTTTACACAAACAGGGGCCACCACCCTCACCTGTGGAGTGTTCTTTTAGACGAAAGAGAAACCGAAATCTGCCTTCACAAGGTGACGCCTGAAATAGATTTGGGGGTTGTTGTTGAAAGCGTAAAGATTCCCTTAACGGGAAAGGAAGACTCCTTAGAGGTTTTAAACAAGGCAGAGGATCAAATACCAATTCTTCTTGACGGCCTTTATGACTATTTGACGGGAAAAAGAGAAGGCAGGTATACTGTTACAGGGGGAGAATACAGAAGGAATTTAACATACGGCGACTATGAAATCAAAAATGAAGACAGCCTTTCGGATATTGACAGAAAAATAAGGGCCAGAGCTATGCACAGCGGCGCATTTTTGACCTCAGAGGGAAAAAGAATTTATTTTGACAAAATTCTTTCCTCGGGAAAGAACAGTGAAAGCTTTTTCCGCCTTGAAGGAGACGAGGCGGTTTATGCCGAAAACGGCTTCATCTGCCGGTTAAGGGTTAAGAAAATAATGGATACGGAAGGCAATATAATTTAAAAGAGGGGGTGTCGGTTTGAAGTCTATAAGCGTAAAGGTAAGAAAAACACTTTTGACATCTCTTATTATTGTCATAGCTCTTTTTACGGTTATTTCGGTTTCCTTTATTTATGTTCAAAACAGAATTTTTGTTAAGCTGAATGAAGAATCGGGGGAAGAGCTTGAAAATTTCACAGACAACGTTATATATGAAAATATAAGACAGTATGTAAACGATATAACGACGGCCTGCGGAAGTATAGTCGAAGACAACTATAAAACAAACAGCAGCAAGGGCGACTCTGTGGGTGACTACTGCCTTACATTATACGGAAAGGCTCCCGATGAGACACAGAGTGAAAACACAAGGGGTATAGGCTTTATAGGCGGAGTAAGCGAAGAAAAAACAGAGGAGTTTTATACTCTCGGGGGAATCAGAGACTATATTAAGACTGTTCCCGGCTATGACAGCAGTAATTTAGACCTTTTGGATATTTTCGTTGTTACCGAAAAGGGGGTTGTGCTGGACGGCACAGACGGCTATTTGGGGGATGACTACGGAGATTTAAGAAAGGATTCATGGTATATTTTGGGCAAAGAGGCCATGGAGCCTGTTTGGACGGACGTTATTGTAGGCTCGGTAACAGGGCAGGAGAAGATAGACTATGTTGTGCCTATAATATACGAGGGTGAATTTAAGGGGGTTGTTGTTGTAAGCGCTCCCCTTATAGAAATTTACAGTTCACTTTTAAATATCGATTTTGAGGGAGTTATTGATGTAATCCTTACCGACTCAAAGGGTGAGAGAATAATCGGCGGAGAGGACTATGATATTTCCGCAGTGGAAGACACGGGAGACATTGTTTTTAAAGACAAATACTGCTTAAGCAAGTATGATGTTGAAGCGGCGGATTTTTCGGCTTATTTCGTTTTTGACGTGGCCGAGGTTATGGAGGCGGTTGAAGATGTTCAGGGCCAGATAGAAACAATGAACGACAGCATAAACAGCTTCTCTCTTAACTTTATAATAGCGGCGGTTTCTGTTTTTATAGTTATTGCCCTGGGCTTTGCGGCTGCGGCTGTGTTCTATTCAAAGAGAACGGCGGCCCACATTGTAAACCCCATACTTTCTCTCTGTAAGGAGGTGGAAGCCTTCGGCAAGGGAAATATGGATATTAACCTTGACGACGATATTTTAAAGACAGACGACGAGGTAGGGCTTTTGGCCGAAAAGTTTGCGGTTATGTCAGATGATATAAAAAATTATATGGACAAAATAACTAAAATAGCCGCCGAACAGGAAAGATTCAACACTGAAATGGAGGCTGCGGCAAACATTCAGCTTTCTCTCATGAGTACTGACTTTCCCAAAAGCGACGACTACAACGTTTATGCATATATGAAGCCTGCCAAATCGGTAGGGGGCGATCTCTACGCCGTTTTCAAAATTGACGATGACAATCTTCTTATAGCCGTTGCAGACGTAGCAGGCAAGGGAATTCCGGCTTCGCTTTTCTCCGTAAGAACCAAGGTTTACATACAGATTTACGGAAAAATGGGGCTTAAGCCCTCGGAGATTCTTCAAAACGTAAACGTGAGCCTTTGCGAAAACAATGATGAAGCTGTTTTCGTAACAGCCTTTTTGGGAATTTTAAACATTAAAACAGGTGATTTCAACTATGCCAATGCCGGTCATAACAAGCCTGTCGTAATGGGTAAAAATACTCACTGGCTGGAATCTAAAAAAAGTCTGCCTCTGGGCTGTATGGAAATGATTAAGTATAAAGACGAACATATTAAGCTTGAGGTTAACGATTCTGTTTTTGTCTATTCCGACGGAGTGACAGAGGCAGTGGGAGAAGACGAAAGCTTCTACGGAGACAGAAGGCTTATAGATAAGCTTTCCGCCCTTACCGAAAAGGATGGCGGAGGTATAATAGGCGCTGTTTTAGAGGATCTAAACAAACATCGGGGCTCTGCCGAGCAGTGGGACGACATAACCATGCTTGCTGCAAAATATATGAGAAAATAAGGAAACAAACGGAGGTGACCGTATGGGGATTAAGGCTTTTGCGCTTTGCTTAGGGGCCATATTAACCGCTGTTCCCATAAGCGCCGCCGCATGGATAGGTACACGGAGCAGCGAAACAAAGGAGACGGAGGAGACTGTTCAGGTGGTTTACAGTCCTGCCGAAGAAACAGCGGCTTATGACTTCGAAGAAAGCTTTGAAGAAAATGAAAATGTTAAGCCGGTTATTATATATCCTGCCGAAAACGACAGGCTTTACAGTGAAGACAGCATCGCCGTAAGGTATTATGCGCCTGAGGGGGCAGGGGGATATATTATACTCTATGACGAAAGCGGCGTTATAAATATGACGGAGATTGAAAGCGGAACGGTTTTTAACACTTCGGGGGAAGACATGCACTACGCCGGAAAGGGCGGAATGTGTCTTATCGATGAAAAATATATCGAGCCGGAAAAAATCTACAGTCTTCAGATAGTTATGGACTATAATACGTCTGAAGCTGTTCATTTCTCTACCTTTACAGGGGCGGAGGAGGTTATTAAAAATCTCCTGAAGAAAAACACCGCTCCCGAATTTAAATATACTTTGGAACAGATTGCGCCGAAGGGGCAGTTTACAAGCTCTGCTAAGGCGGCACAGATGATGGAAACGATAACAATAAATGTATGGAAATATGATTCGGAAGGGAAAAAATATGCAGACAGTGTTAAGCTTACGGTAAACAAAAATTTAAAGGCAAACTACGCCGGGGCCTTCGGCGAGCTTTACGAAATGGGCTTTCCCGTGAAAAGTGTAGGCTGCTACAACTACAGAAACACCCACGGCGGCCGCCTTTCGGAACACGCTTTGGGAACGGCCGTAGACATAAACCCTAACGAAAACTACTGCCTTTACAGCGACGGAACAAAGGTGGGCACTCTTTATAAGCCCTATGAAAACCCCTATTCGGTAACAAATGAGGTTGTGGCTGTGTTTAAAAAATACGGCTTCGGCTGGGGCGGCGACTGGGGCAGCACTCCCGATTATATGCATTTTTCTTATTTCGAGTCATAATATTACAGGCGGCAGGGCGGACTATGAAAAAAATAAATTTGATTTTTATATGGATTTTAACGGCTCTGTTAAGTCTGGGCTTTACGGGCCACATATTAAATATGGTTTTTGATAAGGGCAGGGTTCTTATTTTGACGGCTCTTATAATAAGCGTTATGGTTGTTTTCGAAATGGCGGCTCTGCCCGGGGCGGCAAAGGGCCGAAGACGGACAGACGCCGCAGGGGATGATTCTCTGAATTCCCTTATAAAGTGGCTTACTTTTTTTACATATCTTGCCGCTTATGCCGTTATACCCTACGGAGCCGTAATTATAAAATATGACGGAGCCAAGCTTTTAGGCTTAAGCAAGGACTTTTTGGCCTCTCTTCCGGCCAGCCTTCTCTGTGTAGGGATATTTACCGCCCTTCTTATGGGAAAGAAGGCAAAAGAGCTTTTGGGCATAAGGCTGTATATGATTCTGACGGGATTCTGCGGAATTCTGCCTATGTATATATGCTTTATGAAGCTTAAGACCCCTCAGATTCTAATAAGCTCATTCTTAATAGGTTTTTGTCTGGGGCTCGAAAGATGGCTTATGAATTATTTTGTGGCAGTAAGCTCAGACAGCGAAAAGGACACCACCGTTAAATACGGCTATTATAACTGCGGCCTGCTTGCCGGATTAACAATAGGGGGAGCCCTGGGAGGAATAATTTCCTACGCAAGGGGCTACAGATATGTTTATTTTGCCGGTGGGATAACAATTTTTATAACCTATGCAATAGGGGTTTTTGTTCTGCCTTATCTTTATATCAAAAAAAGAGAGGGTATAAAAACCGTAAAGCGTGAAATAAAATCCATGCTGCCCTTTATAAGAGAGGTTTTTAAGCGGCCGGCTCTTGTTATGGATATTCTTACGGCGGCGGTTCCCTTAAATATGGGGCTTATGTTTATAGTTTCATTCCTTCATATTTTAATAGCAATGAGGGGCTTAAACTCTACGGTAAACACCTATAGCTACATACTTTACGGCTTTACGGGAAATTATCTGGGAATATATATTGTAAAACGACTGAAGCATTTAAATGAAAACAAGGCAGGGTTTATCGCTCTTATGTTTATATTTTTAAGCGTCGTCGTTCTTATACCAAAGGTGACGCTGCCGGGGATACTTATATGTGCCGCTTTAGCAGGGCTTTTCGACGGCTACGGCGGAGCTGTTCTTACATCTCTTCCGGTAAACAGCAAAAACGCCGAGGGCATAGACAAGGGCATAATGCTTAACGGGCTTGCCGTTGTGGGCAGTGTTGTAAGTGCCCTTGCTCCCATAATATACGGAGGGCTTTTAAACTTAGGCAGCTTCAGAATAAACCTGACAATCTGCGCCGCTTTTTTCGCCCTAAGCGGACTGTGGATACTTAAGAAACGATAAATATTGAATTATAACCTTGGGCGGAGGATATTTTTACATCTGCTTGTGGAAATTTTTTGATTTTTTTGAAATAAAATTAAATAATTACAAAATATAACAAAAGAAAGGAGCCTTTATTATGGCAAAAAACCAGCTTACAAACGACGAATTTTTAAAGGGTTTGATGCCCGAAAGAGAAGTTCAGAATTTCGGACACAATGACTATGAAAGGTACGCAAGGATAAGACATTATAACGACATATTAAGCGAATCTCATTATGAAAAACAGAGAAGCAGCAATGTGGCCATATTCGGTCTGTCAAGAGGTCACAGCGCAGCGGAGCTTATGAATATGACGGCGGAACAGAAGCAGGCCCTTGGCAGGGAATATCTGGATTTTTACAATGACAATATCAAGCCCGGGCTTACGGCCGACCCCAATTCTCCCACATTCCGTGAAGACACAAACCGTATGATTGCAAGCTACGGTCAGATGTACGGAAATGCTTCGAGACAGCTTCTTGAGGAAAAAATACCGCCCTATGAAAGAGGAAGAATGCACAAGTTAAGCGAAGCAAACAAAGACAAAATCGAAACCCTTAAAAGCTTAACATACGATCTCAGAGAAAAGATGCACGATTTTGAGACAGGCTTAACGGAAAAATTTACGCCCCATTATTCAGCCGAGGACACTTTAACCTACACCTTTAACTTCGGCGGCAGAAAAGAAGTAATAAAAAAAGATGAAGAGCTGAGAGTTTCCACACAGTTTTTTAACTTTATGCAGGCCGATATGGATATAAGCGAAAGAGGACCCGAACGTAACCACAACAACCCAAAGCTGGAGGTAAAGGCTAAATTTGACGACCTGCAGCCACGTACACATAATAAAACAATAACACTTGAGGATATGAACAGGGCTGCCGCACAGGCTGAAGCTATGGCAGGGGGCAGATGCCTCAGTGAGCTTGGGGGCTATAACGGAAGAGCCACACTGGGAGATTTCTCAAAAGTTGCCGAAAAAGCAGGAATGGATGCATATAAAATAGAAGCAGCTTCAAAGGTTGTTTTCGAGGCCGCCGTAGAGGCCGTAATCGACCCGAAGGTACATAC
>JAJQCI010000065.1:9228-20090 GCA_021202835.1 Clostridiales bacterium
GAATGTGGGTATGGAAGAGCATACCATAATGATTCGTCAGGGCCCAGGCGATTATAACATGACATATGCAGAAGCACTGAGCGCAAGATCTCAGCAGGTATACAATGAAAACAAAGACAGAGCCATGCATTTGGACTTAGGCGACAGGGCCGAAACATGGGAGGCCACTGTAGACGATTTTACAAAGAGAGGGCTTGACGGAAAAGAAGAAACGGCAGTAAGCAAAAGAGACGGAATCACCGTTCTTACGGCTCTTATTGTAAAGAAGGATAATCCCGAGGCTACCTTTAAGGATGTTTTGGACAACAGAAACCAAAATCCCGCTCTTACCGAAGCCAAAAATGCTGCAACAGCCAGAATTTTGGAGGCTTATGCCGAGGTTCAGACTAACCCCCAAAAGCTGGGAAGCGTTATAGCCGACGCCGCAAAGGCATATTCTGAAATCAATATTCAAAGAGAGGTTAAGCAGTTTTCCGCCGCAGGAGAGGAATTCAGAAACCCCGAAAGCAGAGTCGAGTTTATAAGCAATATGGCCACTGTGGCTCAGTACTGCGTTGACGCCGATTATGTAATAAATTCGGCGGTTAAGGGCAGAGGGGCATGGCTTCCCTTTACGGCAGACACAGGCAAGGGCGATTCCGAAATCGCAAACGCCGTTTATGAATCCGCAAGGTCACAGATGTCTTTTGATGACCAGAGAAAATATCAGAACGCAGCCTTTAACAAATATCAGCAGGATATGCTTTTGGGCACATTTATTGACTGTAAGAGCCAGCTGGATAAAATCGGTGATCTTGACAGACAAATCTGGCGTGACGAAAGATATAACATTGAGAGAGTTGATGCGCCCCTTTTCGCTGCGGCTGACAAGGCTGTTTCGGTTATTATGAATAACGACAAGTCTCTTCACGACTTCCCCCTTGAAGCGGCGGCAGAGGTTGAAAAAACCGGAAGAGTGGCAAAGGGCTCAAAGGCTTTGGCAGGATATTCCGCAATCGATATGATTATGGACGGTATCGAAGAAAAGCACAGAGAAAAGATAGAGGAAAAGGTTTCAAAAATAGATATGGAGCCAAGAAAGCCGGATAAGCTTAATGCATGGGTTCGCTTCTGGAGCAAAATGGGCTTTTATAAGGACACCGTGAGAGAACACAACGCAGCCACGGCTAACTATGAAGCTTATTTAAAGAATGAAGAAGCAAGGAAGGAAGCCGGAGCCTTTGTTGACAAAAAGGAAGAGGCTGTCAGAAAGGTAAGCCTTAACAATCTTCAAAACAGCCTGAATTCCGACAGGGGAATTTCAAAGCCGGCTGAAGGTCTTACCCCGGCTGTTAAAGAAAAGGCACCTGAAATTAAGACACCCTCAAAGAAAATGTAACGTATACTAAATGCCTTAAATATTTACAGTGGTTAAGGCTAAATTGCAGGCAATATTTAAGAGACATGCGTGTAAATTTAACCGGCGTTTAGTATATATGCCCCGGTTCGGGGTTATAAAGTCAAAAAATATTAAAACAAAAAAAGGAGGTAATGAAAAATGCCTAAAGTAAGAGAAACATACGGTCTGCAGGACTGGTATCAGGAGTTCAGACAGAAGGACAGCGTTAAAAATATCAATGAAAAATTCGAGGATTTCGACTACAACATGGAGTGGCTTAATGTAACCAAGCCCGGCTTTAAGGCGGAATATAAGGGAATGAGCGACGCCGTTGCGGAAAGCATGCGTGAGGTTTATAACGATTTAAGCGCCGCATGGAATGAGTTAAACGGTCACTTTGACGCCCTTGACCCCTATGAGGTCACAAGGGCGGCCGAAGATTTTTACAGGGGAGAAAACAGAGTGGAAAGAAAGCCCTGTGAAAAGCAGGCCGAGCTTTGCAGATGCAGCGCTGTTATGGACGAGTGTGAAGCTAAGCTGAACGCTTTGTCTAAAACAGCTAAGTCAATGATTCAGGATACGCCTTTAAATTTATCGGAAAGCGAAAAAGCATATATGACAGAGGCCCTCAGAGGAAAGAATATTGACCCCAAGCTTTTAAACGGGGCAGCCCTGAGAACGGCAGGCTACGGCGAGTTCAAGCCTTTAACATTCGATAAGGCTGAGGAAGTAGGCATAACAAGCATTTCCGACTGGAAAAAGGCAAACAACAGCATTTTGTCTCAGGTTTTCGATTATGACCTTGTTCCCAAAGGGGAGCAGAAGAAAACACTTTATAAGCTGGGAATTAACGACTATATGGACACCATATATATAAACGGCCAGCCTATGAAGGAATATTATGAAAAAAATCCTCTTAAAAAAGGAAACAACAGAGAGGATATGAAGGCGGACGTTATAAGAAAGCTTCTTAACAGTACGGCGAATATTGAGGTTGCTTCTTTTGATTCGGCTTATAATGTTCATGTTTCAACCCTTACCGCAGAAAGTATTATTCCCGATAAACAGGGAGTTTTCAGCAGAAGCACAAACGCCAAGGAAAACGAAAAATATAAGGAATTTTACAGAAACGGCGCAGAAGCCAGACAGGCAAGGCATGAAAGCATAAAATATGCGGCAGGCAGTATGCTTACTGCGGAAAGAGTTTCAAGGGCGCTAATGTTTGACAAGCATGAAATGCTGACGCAGATTTCCGAAAAGGAAAAGGAAGCTTCGACAGCCAAGATTAACGAGATTACGAAGGAGTCTCCCGAGGTAAAAATTAACCCCATGGAAATACAACTTTATGTTCTTTCAAATGATTATTCCATAAATACGGTTATGTCTCCCGACAGATATAAGGAAGAAAAGGAAGAGCTTGCCAGAGAATACATAGATCTGGTTAAAAACAGCAATACCCCCGAGGGAGCGCAGGCTCTGCAGGACGCAAGGGAGGATATGAAGCTGAGCCTTGCTAAGGAGCTTAAGCCCGACGAAAACCTTTCAAAAGGCAGCCACGTAATAAGAAATCTTGACAAAATAAAATGGCTTAACGAAGCTGCTGCATATTGTGCCGCAAATTTCGCCGACATAGGGCCGGAAGAGCATACTAAGGCAGTAAACAATTTATATAATGTAACAACGGCTCAGATTAATTACGCAGGCTGTTATGAAGCTGATAAATTTGCCTTTAAGCCCATTGAAAGCTCAAGAGACGCTTATAATCAGGTAGAGACAGGCGCAAGAAGCAAGCTTTTCCTGGAGGACTACAGCGCAAGAGTTATGGAGCTTGACAATCCTCAATCTATTGCTGATTACAGCGTTATAGACACAAAGGAATATGACTATCTTTATGACATAAGGCGCAATATAAACCCCGGTCAGGCAGTCAGCACGGAAACCCTTAAGAAGGATTTGGGCGACTGTATGAACTGGCTTGAAGACAAGGGCGATAGAAGAGTATATGTTATGGAGAATTCACACTTCCTTCTTTATTCAGGCTTTCCTGCCGTAAAATTCCCCAATGCAGACCTCCACGGCAATGAATACGGCATGAACCGTGAGACAGAACAGAGGATTAACAGAGCTGCCGACAGGCTTATAAACATGCCTGCGGCCCAGTTTGCAAATCATGATTTGGCTGATGAAATCGACAAAAACGAGGACGGCCTTAATAACAGAATGAAGATGATATTTGCAAATAAGATTAAGGAAAACCCCGTATATTTGGCAAGAGACAAATATATGACCGATTTGGGCTATAAAAACGGAAACCTGGACAGAGAGCTGGATCAAAGAATAGCCGAAGCCGTAGGCGCCGTAGGGGCATATAATTCAAACGATGAAGACATAACAGCTATGAGAGAGGCCCCCGAAAATCTGGCTATAATGAGCGCTTACAGAATAGGCTCCAAGCTGGAGAAGGAAGCCGGCAAGGCCATGAGATGGACAACCGAGTCCGACGATGATATGCATAAGGGCCTGAAGGCTATAAACGAGTGGATTGTTGAAAAGAGAAAGGAATCAGAGGAAAAATTAACAGAGGCGGTTAATAATGCCAGACAAACCACTCCGGTATATGCCCAGAAAATAGAGGAAACCCTGAACCGTGATAAGGAGCAGATAGGCAGCGACATACAGCAGAAATCCTTCTACGGCAGCAAGGACAGCTTCAGAAAGATAGCCTATTCAGCTACTATCAAGAGATTTAAGGATTTCATAAGTAATCTCACAAAGAAGAAGGAAACCGTCAGACAGGTAAGCATTTCGGATGTTGCCGGAAAGAACGGAAACGCAAAGGCTCAAACCGAAAAGCAGACAGCCAAGACAGAGCCTGTTAAAACAAAAGAAAAAGAGGCGCCCTCAATGGGCAAAAAATAAGGAGCCCTAAGCAATATTAAAAAATAACAAAGGAAAGGAGCGGGAAGCTGTATGGTTTTAAAGATGAAAGTAAAATTAATTACAATACTTGTAATAGTTCTTCTTATTATAGTTCTCGCTCTTTTCGGAAAAGGAAGCCAGCTTATAAACAACTATAATCCAAGTGACGGAGTAAGCTATTCCACTGGGATTGATGAAGATGCTATCACTTATAACAACGAGGTTTTAAACGAGGTCATGGGAGGATATTCCGGGCCTCCTACCCTCGTTGCCAGTGATGACAAGGTTTTTTATATTCCCCCCGGCTACTGTGACGGGTCTTATCTTCGAAATTTCAGAGTTATAGGGGTAAACCAGTCAACTGCCGATTTTACATATGACTCAGCAGGGGATATTACAGACTACAGCGGCGTCGTGGTTCTTTATGGCTTTCAGACGACATATAAGGAGGACTACGGCTCAGGCTATGACTTCGACTATGAGCCCTATGACTATGATGTGGAATATGAGGTTGTAAATTCCTTCTTTGACGATGTAATCATAGGGGGAGGAGACGCCTCGGATTATATAAGCGGCGACGGAGAGGAAGACGGTGAAGTCTCATATGATCTTTATCTTCCGGGAACCGTAACGGCGGAGAAAAACAAAAATGTTGTGGACGACAGCGAATTCAAGGTGGCCACAATAGTTATGGAGCATGAAATAGGCAAGGACGAGTGTAAAATTCTCTACTGTGACGCCGATTCGGCGACTGTGGAGGACCTTGACGAGGGCAGGTTCAACCTTGTTACCAATTTGAGCAATGACGCTCTTACCATTTGCTTTAACGAAAAAATGTTCGTTTACAGATATGATGAATCGGCTTGTACATACGGCTCCAAGGATGTTTATTATTATGATTTAAACGACTTTTTCGACAGCGTAACATATAAAAACTCTCTTGTGGAGGCAGGCTACTGCTCAGTTAAATATAACGCCACAGGCATAATCAAATTTGACAATAATGATATTACCAAAGAAACATGGGTTCAAAACTGGCTTAAATATGTAGACACGGAAAACAACGAATCTCTGTCGGGAGTGGCCTATCTAAGCAACCTAAGCGGTGACACAGCGGCGAAGGGCGATGTTCATAAAAATATTATGGATATGGAAAGCTATTTGGCCGACGAAATAGAGGAGGCCTACAGCGGATATAAAAAGACGCCTTCAGGCTGGTTTTCTTTTAAACACTCCACAAGTGTTGAAAGCTTCGGCAATTATTCCTTTAAAAATCTTTCGAATGATTCCTGGACGCTGACAACCACCTTTGAGGTGGAAATTTACGAAAAAAGCCTTTACGGAATTTTCCCCAAAGGCTATACGGCTAACCCTACAGGGACGATTACAATAACAATAGTTCCCGAATATATAATCGACGCCGAATATAATTACACAATCGACGACCTTATTCTGACAAAATATGAATCAACGGAATCAACAGACAATACGAATGTAACGACAACAGGCACAGCCGCCGATACAACGGCAGTCTCTCTCGGTTCTTCAAACGGTATAGTAACCCCCACAGATGTTTTAAATTCAATGGTTGACCGCCTGAACGGTTCATCGGAAAGCAGTGACACAGACAGCGGTGAAACTGAAGACACTACAACGCAAAACAAATATTCAATGGTTCTTCAGCTTATGATAACTCCCGTTGAGGAAGGGGAGGAAGAGGATCAAATCGACCCTATCGAAGACTTCGAGCAGTACAGGCAGGACGTCCTTAACGAGGTTGACGTTGATACAACCCCCGACGGTGTAGATGAGGACGAGCTTGAGGACTATGACGAAGATGACGAGGTCTCAAGCGACAGCGAGGAGACGGTTAAATCCGCCGTTTCGGCTAAATATCTTACATTTAACGTGAATCTTTCACAGGTTTCGGGAACAAGCAGCGGCGAAAAAATAAACATACTCACTATAACCGACGCTAACGAGCTTAAAGAGGAAATCGACAGTCTTAAAGAAAAATATCTTGACGAATATAACCAAAACGTGGCTAAATATGCCACTGAAACAAAGTCGGGAGGCTATGTTATCCCCAAGGACTTTACAGTAGACACAATAGAGGACTTCAAGCTTCAGTTTGCGGAAATAAAGGCCTGCCGTGAGGCCATTGAAGCGGCAAAGGCAAAGCTTGAGGAGCTTTATGCCGCTTTGGAGGAGGAATATGAAAACAAGGAAACAAACGCCGAAACCGTAAACGCCATTGTAGACAGCTATGGCCTAAGCGACAAAAAAAGCTACGGCGATTTGGGCTATTATTCCGATTTTGAAGACGAGCTTGAAGCCATGAACATACTGGGGGAGGTTTCCGCCGATACTGACGTAAGAAGTCTTTATACATCAATATCTGCGGCGGATGCCCTTCTTTATAACAGCTGTTTGGGCCTTGCGGCCTCTCAGGCGGAGAGTCTCTTCGGCAGTGACGAGGGAGACTATGGAAAGTATATAGTGTATGCAGGGGACGACCTGAGCCTAACCACTGCAGAAGGAAAAACAAGGGTTTTAAGCTTTTGTTCATATTTGAATACAAATACATCAGGGCTTAATCCCTATGTTTATACTCTTCTTTCAAAGATGGGTACATACGCAAACAGTCAAGATTCGGAAGCCCTTACGGAGACGGAAATAGAGGATTTAATATATCTGTATGAGGAAACGGAGTTTTTAAAGGAATTTACGGAGGACTGTACAACCTACTTCGGCGGTATTTATTTAAGCGCACAGGATTTGGCCACGATTCTCCCCTCGGTCAGTTCCCTTCAGTCGAATATTTCGAAATATACGGCGGCTTATTTGTCGCCTATGGAAATAAACTATGCTGCGGCGGTTTATAACAGCTTTATGCTAAAGACCGACTCGGAGGGGATTTCTCTTTTAACCTATCTTCAGAGAATGAACGATATATTCACAAATATAAATTCCTACGAGATGGAACAGATTCCCGAGCTTGAGGCTCAAATTGCGGAGCTGGAGGAGGAGCTTGAAAGGCTTAAAAATGTTTTCGACACAACAAGCTTTGCTCTTGATTTCTATTGGAATGGAACAGCGGTTACGGGAGATTTTCTGGATGAAAACATTGACAGCTATGACGAAATTACAGCGAATCTGGACGAATATATGAGCGCCTACAATACTCTTTTGGCTGTGGATGATTACAGGGAATCGGCGGACAGTGTTGTTTCAAACATAGAAACTCTGAACACAGACAGCAATATAAACAGAATAATAGACGATATGTATGACGCAATAAGCATGGACACAGGGGCAGGGGGCTACGAAAGCTACAGCGACGATGTTAAATACATTAAGTCAATACAGAATAAGTTCTATTATAATATAAGTACGGCTCTAAACTCCGCCGCAAATATTTACGGGGCAGAGACTGACACAACAGTTGTGTCGGAAGAGGACGAAAACACGAACATAAGGCTTATAAAGGAAGGAATAGAAGCCTTCTACGGCTCAATGGGCAAAAACACAATAAATGCAAGAACCTACACCCAAATAGCCGCCGACAGCGAAAGCATATATAAAGGGCTTTACGACAGCTTTACAAAGGTGAGTACGGTGATTGACGGAGAGGATGTGACCGTTTGCGACGTTACTGCAGATACAGTTTTAAAATATATTTATGAATATCTCATAGATAACTACGGCATAACCGTTCTTACATATGTTGACGAAGAAGGTGTTGAGCGAACCACAACCATAGCCAAAAACAATGAGTCAAGCGGAAATATTTCTATTGAGGATGAAACAGAAGCCACAACCGACGATTCGTCCTCAGACGGCTATGAACAAAATCTGTATGCGGTTTACAGAAGCTATAGCCAAATTTTAAGCTATGCCGAAAATCTGAAGGGAATATATGACAACCTTTTAGGCTTGGCCATAAAACTGTTTTACGGAAGCGGCTGTTTAACCGAGGAGCAGATAGCCCTTTTTGACGCCGACCCTTCAACGGCGGATCAGGACGTAACCTCTGATTATAACGTGGGCTTTATGCCGGCTTATAACATATGTGAGGAAATGCCGGAGCTTGTAAAGCAGGTTAAAATTTATTATGACACAAGGGCTCAGGCCGCCGCCGTAATAAGCGCCGCAGCTTCGAAGGGTATGACTGTTGTTTTAAGAGACGACAGATATTATTCATATTTATATAAGGAAAAATGCTCTCAGGCCGACTATCTTTATAAGCTTTTTTACAACGCCGCAAAGGCGGCAACAGATGCCGAAAGGCAGGAGGTTGTCGAGGAATTTAACAGCAAAACCGACTGGCTTATTTTGGACGACATAGAGGTGGACAAGGAGCTGACCTCCGTAATGAAGGTTGAAACGGAAACAATAACAACAACCTATCAAAATGTAACCTGGAACACGGCTCTTATAAACACTGACGTTGAAAACAAAATAGAGTCTCTTGTAACAGATGATGCATACGAAATGTATCAGATGGACGCCAACTTTATTGTTATTATAAACGCCGAAAGGGGATATGTTGTGCCTATGGGGGCGCAGGCTGATTCCGATGTTTCGGCTCTTAACACCAAGATAAAGGAAGAAATTTCCGAAAGAAAAATAGGCGATATTGAAAATGTGGCCTACGGCACGGACAACAGCTCGGGCTATCAGATTCTTTTGTTTTCAAGTGCCTCCGGCTGGTTTATGATTACTTTTAAGCAGACCGAAAGCACCGACGGAACGATAACAATCGATAGAAACAATGTTTTGGGCTATTATGGCAAGTATTCAACCGGCGGAACCGACGATGCCCATTTTCTGGAATATGACCACACGAATATTACCGGCCTTAACCAGTTCTACAGCACAACAATAGAAAACGGCTTTATTCCCTATGATATTAACCTGTCATCATCGGGAAGCAGTACGATAGAACCGGCGGTTGAATTCGTCGAAAACGACGCCGAAAATCCCGTTTCTGAAATTGCCGCAGGCTCGGTAGGGGTTGAAGGGGCTTTCTTCAACGCATGGACCTTTACTTCAAACAATAAGGGAAACGTTATTCTTTTGGGCTATAAATTAGAAGATATGGAAATTGCGGAAGAAACCGAAACGGAAACAGAGGCCGCCACTGAAATAACAACCTATTACAGCTCGGAGGACGCCGCAGAGGAAATGGCGGAGGATGAAACGGCCGCCGAAAAAACCTACAGAGAAATAGTGGACTCTGATATTTACGAAGCCCGTCTCTATGTTTATCAGTATGATACAAAAGCGGCTTCGGCAGAGGCTGACTATTCATGGGACGAAGAAGACTATTATAATTTGGAATACGGAATGTTAAGCGATGAGGTGGCAAATCTTACCGGACCCTACGGAGAGCTTGTAAAAACACCTGTAATTCTGCTTGAATATGCAAGGGTTCCCATACTTATACTCGTGTATGCTCTTCTTGCTGTTTATTGTATTTATTTGGGGGTTAAATATGCAACATCTGGGGATGACGAGGGAAAGAAAATCGAAGCCAAACGCCACTTGAGATGGTTCATTATAGGCGTATTGACAATTCATATTCTTATGGGCTTTATGTACTGTACATACAGACAGCTTAAAAGCTGGCAGGAGGACATAGCCGTCGAAACCGGAACCGATGAAAAAGGCCTTAAAAATTGGTAAAAAAATCCCCGAAGCAAATTCCATTTAAAATTGGCTTCGGGGAATAATTTGAAAAATTTTAAGGATGTATGCCGAGAAATCCTGTTTCACATATTATGTCAAATTTTTCTTGCTGTCATGCTGCCGTCAATGTGAAACCATAATTTATGCTGTCAGAATTTTTTTCGGAAAAGCGCCTGCGGCGCCGGACCTCTGCTGTAAATTTGTTTAGCCGATTTGAATTCGGAAATTAATAAACAGCTGCAAGTTTGTTTCCTCTGTTTTGTTCGGTAAAGAAAAACAAGTTTGCTGATTGCGGCGGTTCTCCATTTACAGAGCCTGTACACCACAGCGGAGAAATATTAAGGTTCTGTTCGCCCGAACTTAATACTACCTACCCGGTTCGGGTACTTGCTGTAACATAGTAAATGCAAACAACTCTTTATTGCCGTCTGACGACGGAAACAGTTTATCAGCTTAGATTTATATATAATGATTATTTAATATTTGATTATTGTACTTATAGTAAGTTTTTGACGGAGCAAACATGAACAAATATGGGGGGGGTAAATAATTTAAAATTATTGATTTTACATATTGTGCATTTTGATTAAAGATAGTGTATAATATCACTTGAAGCGTCAAAAGTAAATTTGCGATGTTATGAAGCAGAATAGTTGTAGATGTCGCATTGCCGCACTGCAGGAGTTCTACGGACATAAATTTTTGTTGCCCGACCATTGAATAAGATTGGCCGGATGGCGAAGCACGGCCATTTTAAGCCAATTGTAAATACAGAAGAAAAAAGAAAAATTCTTCATAATTTATATTTGGTTAAAAATGTAGGGCCGGAGAAGCCTGAATCTAACAAATATTTTGTTCAAAGGCCCCCTTATGT
>JAJQCI010000204.1:0-2022 GCA_021202835.1 Clostridiales bacterium
ACATAAAAGAGAGGATGTTTTAGATATGTATTCATTACCCCTGCAGGAGTTTATTGACGAATTCAGCCTTGAGGTTGTTTCCGGAGAAGAATTTGTTAAAGATAAAAATATAACCACCCCCGAGCTTAACCGCCCTGCCATTCAGCTTGCAGGGTTTTATGAGCATTTTGACGCCGAAAGGCCCCAGATGATAGGTATGGTTGAACACAGCTTTTTGAGCAAGCTTGAGGTCAACTTCAGAAAAGAAACTTTAAAAAAGCTTTTTTCCTATAAGGAGATGCCCTGTTTTATTTTAAGCAGAAGCTTAGAGCCTTTTCCCGAGATGCTTGAATATGCAGAGGAAAGCCAGATTCCCGTTCTTGTTTCGAAAGACAAAACAACGGAGCTCACAGGGGATATTTTAAACTGGCTCAAGGTTAAGCTTGCCCCCAGAACCACGGTTCACGGCGTCCTTGTGGATATTTACGGCGAGGGTGTTTTGATTATGGGCGAAAGCGGCATAGGCAAAAGCGAGGCGGCGCTGGAGCTTGTAAAAAGAGGCCACAGGCTTGTTGCCGACGACGCTGTTGAAATAAAGAAAATTTCACATGACAACCTAACGGGAAGCTGCCCTAAGCTTATAAGATACTTTATAGAAGTAAGGGGCATAGGCATTATAAACGTTAAACAGATGTTCGGTGTTCAGTCTGTTATGGACAGCTCTAAAATCGACCTTGTTATAAAATTCGAGCCCTGGGAAAAGGGCAAGGTTTATGACAGAATAGGCCTTAATGAGGAATATATTGAAATTCTCGACACAAAAATTGTCTGTCACACGATTCCCATTCGCCCGGGCAGAAACGCCGCAGTTATATGCGAAGCCGCTGCGGTAAACCGCCGTCAGAAGAAGATGGGCTATAATGCCGCACAGGTTTTAAATGAAAGAATTATGCAGAATATGCAAAACAATATGTAATCGGCAGTTCACCTGACCGAACTTAAGCACATTAAAAAAAGTAAAAAGGGAGTATATTGATTAATGGAAAACTATAAAGCTGCTTTGGAAGAACTTCAAAATGTTTTTAAGGAGAGAGCTTCGGCAGAAGAGCCTATGAGCCTTCACACCACATTTAAGGCAGGAGGCCCTGCTGATATTTTCGTAAAGCCCTCCGCCGAGGAAGAGGTTTTGATTTCTTTGGATATACTTAAGAAATATGACATTCCGACTGTTGTAATAGGCAAGGGCTCCAACATTCTTGTCGGCGACAGGGGAGTAAGAGGGGCTGTTATACAGCTTTCGGCCCTTTTCTCTGAAATCAAAACCGAAGGAAATGTTGTAAGGGCTTCGGCAGGGGCCTCATTAAGCTCCGTTGCTTCGGTTTGTTTAAGCTCGGGGCTTGCCGGGTTTGAATTTGCAAGCGGAATTCCCGGAAGTGTAGGCGGCGGCATATGTATGAACGCAGGGGCCTACGGCGGCGAGCTTAAAGACATTGTTTTGTCGGTTAAGGTTTTAAATAACGGTGAAATAAAGACTCTTTCAAATGAAGAATGCGGCTTCGGCTACAGAACCAGCCGAATAATGCAGGAGGGTATGCTTGTTTTGGAAGCCGAGTTTAAGCTTGAAGAGGGAAGCTATGAGGAAATATCCGACAAAATGAAGGAGCTTTCACAGCGAAGAAACGAAAAACAGCCTGTGGAATATCCTTCGGCAGGCAGCACCTTCAAGCGTCCGGAGGGCTATTTCGCCGGAAAGCTTATAGAAGACAGCGGCCTTAAAGGCTTTGAAATAGGCGGAGCGCAGGTTTCCGAAAAGCACTGCGGCTTTATAATAAACAGGGACGGGGCCTCCGCTTCGGATATTGCAGCCCTTATAAAGCATGTGCAGAATACGGTGTTTGGAAAATTTAACGTAAAGCTTGAGCCCGAAGTAAAGTTTATTGGGGAATTTGACTGATTTAACTTTAATTTTACAAACACTTTCGGCAAAATTGCGGCCGGGTTATTTGACATTAAGCAATTTTACTAATTAATGGTTTGCAAATT
>JAJQCI010000204.1:2032-3024 GCA_021202835.1 Clostridiales bacterium
TCGCTTTTTTGGTTCTTGAATAGTTTGATTTTATAATTTATAATTAGAAGAGTGCTTAAAAAGCTCTTCCATAAAGAATGGGGCGGTGATATTATGGAATTTGTGGTTGTTACCGGAATGTCGGGTGCGGGAAAAAGTCTTACCCTTAAATATCTTGAAGATATAGGCTTTTTCTGTGTTGATAATCTGCCTCCGGCACTTTTGCCCACTTTTGTTGAAATTTGCAACAATAATTCAACGGAAATGGAAAAGGTTGCTTTGGGCATTGACATTCGAGGGGGAAAGCTCTTCGGCGACCTGATAAAATTTATTGACAGCGACTACGGTTCGGCGGTAAACTTTGAGATTCTTTTCCTCGATGCCGATAATAACGAGCTTATAAAGCGCTATAAGGAAACACGCCGTATGCACCCTCTTATGAAGGGCGGCACAATTCAGTCGGGTATAATCGCCGAAAGGGAGCTTTTAGCTTCTATAAAAGGCCGGGCCGATTATATAATCGACACATCGGGAATGCTTACGAGACAGCTTAAGGCCCAGATTAACGAAATTTTCTTAAACAAGAAAACCTTCAACTCTATGATTATTTCCGTTATGTCTTTCGGCTTTAAATACGGAATTCCTCCGGAAGCCGACCTTGTGTTTGACGTGCGTTTCCTGCCGAACCCTTTCTATATTCCCGAAATGAGGAATTTAACGGGGAAGGACAAAATCGTAAGTGACTTTGTTCTTAAGTCAGACGAAGCAAGGGAATTTTCCGAAAAGCTTTGCGATATGATAGAATTCCTTATACCAAATTATAAAAACGAGGGAAAGACCCGTCTTGTTATAGCCTTCGGCTGTACAGGCGGAAAGCACAGAAGCGTCACCTTTGCCGTTATGCTTTATAACTATCTTACGGAAAAGGGCTACAGCACGCTTAGCTCTCACAGGGATATAGACAAGGATTAAAAGAGTTAAAAACATATGTAATTTAATTCTGAAATAAAAGA
>JAJQCI010000216.1 GCA_021202835.1 Clostridiales bacterium
CCCGCTTCGGGCCATATAACCCCCCACAGACTTATTGCCTTAAGCTGTTCTCTTGTTTGCAGAAATGCCACCATCATGGGCCCCCATTTGGCCACCTCTGCCTTTGAAGCCTTGGCATATCCGTAGCCGGGGAGATCTACAAAATAAAGACAGTTTTCTATTATAAAGAAATTTATGGTTCTTGTTTTTCCCGGGCTTCCGCTGGTTCTGGCCAGGGCCTTCCTCTCCGCCATTGTGTTTATAAGGCTGGACTTTCCCACATTTGACTTTCCGGCGAAGCAAACCTCGGGAAGGCCGTTTTGAGGATATTGTGATTTTTTTACAGCTGTTTTATCTATTGCCGCATTGTGAATTTTCATAGTTTAGCTCCTAATGTGAGAATTTTGGCTTTTAGGCATTACGGGTGTGATAACAGGGCTTTCCTTTTCGTCTGTTTCCGCTGTTTCGGGGCCTCTCTTTTTATAATTAAGGGCGGTTTTTAAAACCTCCTCAATATGAGCCGCAAGAACAAATTCCATATCGGCTTTTGCATAGTCGGGAAGCTCCTCCAAATCGGCCGAATTATCCATAGGCAGAATAACCGTCTTTATTCCTGCCGCTTTTGCCGCAAGAACCTTTTCCCTAAGACCGCCTATGGGAAGAACATTTCCCCTTATTGTGACCTCTCCTGTCATTGCCACTGTGTGTTTAACGCTTACTCCGGCCAGAGCCGAAACCATAGCCGTTGTCATAGTCACCCCTGCCGAGGGGCCGTCTTTGGGAACTGCCCCCTCCGGTATGTGAATATGTATGTCTGTTTTGTCAAACTCTCTGTATATGCCCAGCTTTTCGGCATTGGCTCTTATAAAGCTGTAAGCGGCATAGGCCGACTCTTCCATAACCTTGCCTACGTTGCCGGTCATTTTAAGAGTGCCGTTTCCCTTATATATGTTTACCTCTGCCTGAAGAGTGGTTCCGCCCAGCTGGGTCCATGCAAGACCCGTCACCTCGCCTATTCGGTCCTCTGTTTCTATGAATTCGGGCCGGAATTTTTTGGCGCCCAAATAGTCGTGAAGCTTTTCAGGCGTGATTATTATCTGTTCGGTTTCGGTTGTCATAATATCCTTAAGAGCCTTTCGGCAAAGCTTTCCTATAACCCTTTCGAGATTTCTTACGCCGGCTTCTCTTGTGTAGCCGGTTATGATTTCTTTAAGCGCCGCTTGTTTGAATTTAAGCTGTTTTCTGTCAAGGCCGTGGAATTCAAGCTGTTTTTTAACAAGATATTTTTCGGCTATTTTAAGCTTTTCCTCAGAGGTATAGCTTGAAAGATTTATAATTTCCATTCTGTCACGAAGAGCGGGAGGAATTGTGTCGGCGGTGTTTGCCGTACATATGAAGAAAACCTTTGAAATATCATAGGGAATTTCAAGATAGTTGTCTCTGAAGGCAAAGTTCTGTTCGCCGTCCAAAATTTCCAAAAGTGCCGAGGCCGGGTCGCCCTTGTAGTCATTGCCTACCTTGTCTATTTCATCCATAAGTATAAGAGGGTTGGAGGTTCCGGCGGTTTTAAGGGCTTCTATAATTCTTCCCGGCATAGCCCCTACATATGTTTTTCTGTGACCCCGAAGCTCCGCTTCATCATGAAGGCCGCCTAGAGACATTCTGACATATTTTCTGCCCAAAGCCTTGGCTATTGATTTGGCTATAGATGTTTTTCCCACCCCCGGAGGGCCTACAAGACACATAACAGGGGCGTTTGGGTTGTCTTTGTTAAGCTTAAGAGCCAAAAACTCAACTATTCTCTCTTTGACCTCCTTAAGGCCGTAGTGATCCCTTTCCAAAACGGCTTCGGCTCTCTTTAAATTTTTGTTGTCCTTCGTATAGTTTCCCCATGGCAGAGACAGAATAAGCTCTATATAGCCCCTTATAACTGTTCCCTCAGGAGTCATAGAGGGTATTTTCTTAAGCCTTTCGGCTTCCTTATTTACTCTTTCAAGGGCCTCCTCGGGCAGATTTCCCTCCTCGGCTCTTTTTTTATAGTCGGCAATTTCCCCTGCCAAACCGTCCTTTTCCATAAGCTCGTCGGAAATAACCTTAAGCTGTTCTCTCAAAATATTTTCTCTTTGAAGCTCTTCAAGGTTTTTCTTGACCTTTTCGTCTATTTCCTTCTTTACCTTTATAACGGATGCTTCCGTTCTGAAAAGCTTCAAAAGCTCAAAGGCTCTGGCTTTAAGAGGAATTGTTTCCAGAATTTTTTGTTTGTCGTAAACCTTGAAATCTATTCTTGCCCCCATAACATTTATAATAAGGCCGAAGCTGTTAAGCTTCATAAGCTCGTCTATAAAGTCTGAGTTAAACTTTCCCGAGCTTAAACAGTAGTCTTCAAAGGCTTCTCTTACAAGAGACTCCACCGCTGTTTTTTCCGTTTCGTCTTCAAAATCGTCTATTCTGTCTATAAGCTCAATATAGTTTGCCTTCATATAGGGCTCTGTTTCCGTAAGGTTCATAAGGCGTATTCTTTTTGTGCACCTGACCAGAGCACGGTCAATACCCGGAGCAACCTTAAACACCTGTCTCACATTAGCACAGACACCCACACGGTATAAATCCTTCTCGGAAATCCGCTCTTTGGTTGAATCCTTTTGTGTTATAAGCAAAATCTGTTTGTCACCGTTCATTGCGGCGGAAAGGGCCTCTCTTGAGCCTTCTCTTTTAACATCAAATAAAAGCTCAACACCGGGAAAGGCCACAAGCCCCCTCAGGGGAACCAAAGGCAGATTTAAAATTTCATTTGTCATATAATCACCCTGTCAAATAATTAGATATGAGTTACAGTTCAGCTGTGTGCCTCGCACGGGCTGAACGCCAAAAACTCGTAAAGCGTCTGCTTTGCATCCGACGCCGCTCAGGCGGCTCAATTTTTACGAGTATTTGGCGCTCCGCCCGTGCCCTGCTGATAGGCTTATGCGAAATTGACTTTCACATGGGCCTATCAGCAGGGCACGGCTGAACTGTTTCTAATATGATAACA
>JAJQCI010000109.1 GCA_021202835.1 Clostridiales bacterium
ATTATATAGTATTCCGTAAGGAAGAATCTCCTTATGTCGAATAAAGTCTCAAAAGGCGGCCTGCCGGCAATTATCGGCAGGCCGCCTTTCCCTGCGTTACTTTTCCAGCTCTGAAAGAACTCTGCGTTTAAGATAAAAAATTTTTATAAAAAAGCTTGACAGATTGAAATTGGTTTGCTATAATGACTGTTGTCAAGTGAAAATCCTTGACGGTAGGAGGCTGCTCGGTGTGGACGACAGAGTTTATTTGAATTTGATATTTGACTTTTACGGCGACCTGTTGACCGAAAAGCAAAGATATATTTTTGAAAGCCACTACGGAGAGGATATGTCCTTTCAGGAAATAGGCGAGGTCTGCGGTATAACCAAATAGGCGGTTTCCGACACATTAAGACGGACTGAGAAGCAGCTTAAAAAATATGAAGAAAGGCTGGGTCTGGCCGAAAGACATTTACATCAGAAAAAAGAAATCGAAAAAGCTGTCTCTTTTTTGGACAGCGGAGATATTGACAGAGTTAAAACAATACTTGAAGGTCTGTTAGACTGAATCGGAGTGATTATATGGCATTTGAAAATTTGGCCGATAAACTGCAGAATGCTTTTAAACAGCTGACCGGAAAAGGCAAGCTCACCGAAAAAGACGTTAAAGCGGCGCTGAGAGAGGTTAAGCTTGCTCTTTTGGAGGCTGATGTTAACTTCAAAATAGTTAAGCAGTTTATGAACAAGGTCACCGAAAAGGCCGTTGGGGTTGAAGTCTTAGAGGGGCTTAATCCCGGCCAGCAGGTTATTAAAATAGTAAGAGACGAGCTTGTTGACTTAATGGGCACAACCCAAAGTCTTTTGACCTATTCTTCAAAAAGCCCTACGGTTTATATGATGGCCGGCCTGCAGGGCGCCGGCAAAACAACAACAACGGGAAAGCTGGCAGGCCAGCTGAGAAAACAGGGCAAAAACCCCCTTCTTGTAGCCTGCGACGTTTACCGCCCTGCGGCAATAAAGCAGCTTCAGGTTGTTGGGGAAGGATATAATATTCCCGTATTCGAAGAGGGCCAGGGCAATCCTGTTGAAATAGCCGAGCACGGCGTTGCCTATGCCAAAAAACACGGCAACGACATTGTTATTATAGATACGGCAGGCCGTCTCCACATAAACGAGGAGCTTATGGACGAGCTTATAAACATTAAAAAAGCCGTTCATCCTCAGGAGATTTTACTTGTTATAGACGCCATGACTGGTCAGGACGCCGTAAACGTGGCAAAAACCTTTGACGAAAAGCTGGGCATCGACGGCACTATAATTACAAAGCTTGACGGCGATACAAGAGGCGGCGCCGCCCTTTCCGTAAGAAGCGTCACGGGAAAGCCCATTAAATATGTAGGTATGGGTGAAAAGCTTGACGACCTCGAGCCATTTTATCCCGACAGAATGGCCTCCAGAATACTGGGTATGGGGGATGTTCTGACACTTATAGACAAGGCCCAGACGGCCTTTGACGAAAAACAGGTTAAGGAGCTTGAGCGCAAAATGAGAGCCAACGACTTTAACCTTGAAGACTTTTTGACACAAATGCAGCAGGTTAAAAAAATGGGCTCCATTAAAGACCTGCTGGGAATGATTCCCGGTATGGGCAGGCTTAACATAAGCGACGCCGACATAGACGAAAAGGCCCTTGTTCACGTTGAGGCCATTATACAGTCAATGACTGTTAAGGAAAGACAAAACCCGGAAATTTTAAACGGCTCAAGAAAAAGGCGAATTGCAAAGGGAAGCGGCCGCTCCATTCAGGAAATCAACAAGCTTCTTAAGCAGTTTGACCAGATGAGGGGTATGATGAAAATGATGGGTGATATGAGAAAAGGCAAAAAGGGCTTTAAGCTGCCCTTTATGCCCAGATAAGATAATTGAGAAATTCCGCCCCGGCGGCGTTTCTTGATATAAATTTATACTGAAGCTCAGGAGGTGAAAACAAATGGTAAAGATAAGACTTAAAAGAATGGGAGCTAAAAAGACTCCTTTCTATAGAATAGTTGTTGCTGATTCAAGAGCACCCAGAGGAGGCAAGGCTATAGCAGAGTTAGGCTATTATGACCCCGCTAAGGAACCTGCTGTTTTAAAGGTTGATGCGGAACTTGCTAAGGAATGGCTTGCTAAAGGAGCACAGCCTACAGACACTGTAAGAGCCCTTCTTAAAAAAGGCGGCGCTTTATAATTCCGCTTGGGAGGGAGTTTAATGAAAGAATTACTTGAAGTAATTGCCAAACACCTCGTAGACAACCCCGCTGAAGTTTCCGTTAAGGATTATATGGACGATGACGCCCTTATTTTAGAGCTTCATGTAAGCGAAGACGATATGGGCAAGGTTATCGGAAGACAGGGCAGAATTGCCAAAGCTATCAGAACGGTTGTTAAAGCGGCTGCCATTTATGAGGATAAAAAGGTAGTTGTAAAAATAATGCAGTAATACCAAAAGGTGCCGGCTCAGCTTCGGCGCTTTTTAAATCTTGAAAATATATTGTTCAGAGGCTCTGCCGCAGGCTTAATTTTTGGCTTGACAGTTCAGTGTTGTTGTGATATTATAAAAATACAAAGAGGAGCAACTTAAGGCAGTTACCCCTCACCTATAACGAGTTTTTAAATAACCGTCATGGATTAGGCGCCTTGACGGTTATTTTTTGTTATGATATAGACTATCTTTACTACGATGCGTACAATTAGCACAATAATTACTGCAAGGATATGTACGTCATAAATAATCTTTAACATCGACAAAATCACCTCCTTTTTCACATAATCCCGAAGATAATCGCTTAAATCATAAGCATCACCTCTTTCATATGCAATTAGGAAGGTGAGGAATAACCGCCTGTTGCTCCTTCTTTGCGGCTGAGAATTTCTCCGCCTGAACCCCTTTACAAGGACAAAAAGGATTCTGAAATAGAGTATAACATAGGTTTCCGGAAAAGACAACAAAAAATTTTCGGGAAATAAAAAAACCTGAAAATATAT
>JAJQCI010000052.1 GCA_021202835.1 Clostridiales bacterium
CCTTTACAATCAACAAATCATCACCGTCCTCTTTGGATTTTACAACCTCGGGATCAAATTTGCCGACCTTACGCATAAAGCCTTCTTCATCTTCGGCAGTGTCGTTTGTGGGGCATGAAATATGAATGTAACAAATCTTAAGCCGGCCGTCTTCTTCCTTCCAAGCAACAGTACATCTCATTTGAGCGCTTATCATTTCTTTATTGTCGATTTTCGCCGCAATATAATATTGCCCTGAAATAATGCAGCTCTTTTTGTCACTGAAGGAACACCAAAACTTATCTTTAACAATATAAAAATCGGGGCATACATCGGCAGACTGCGCAAGAAAATCAACAACAGCCTCTTTTCCCAAATAATACTGTTCCTTTAACTTTCCGATCCATACGATTTCATCCGCCAATAAAGCATCGACACATTTTTTGCTATTGCGCCAATATCTGCTGCTTATACATTCTCTTGTCTCCTTTACAGCCCTGTTAATCAAATCTTTATTCATCAAATCCACCTCCCTCCGATAATAAAAGCCTTATTTTCGCCCTGCCGCATGGCCGAACTGTTACTGTTTTATATCACAGCTGCCAATTATTTTGATATTGACTGCATACTCTTGGTTCTTTCAATCTGGGGCTGCTGCTGAATACTTCGGGTTCTGGCCTCGTTAGAATTACCTCTGCCCTGAAGCTCATCGAGAGACGTTCTAGTTATGGTCTTTCCCTTGAGCAGTCCTTTAATACTGTCCATCACAACCCCTATAGCATTCACTATCTTGTTGCATGCTCTTCTGAAAATATTCATCTCCTTAACTTCAACCGTTATATTCATATTATTATTGTTGATCTTATTTCTTCTGTCGGCAATTCCCCTTTCATTTTTTTCTATTCTTTTGTTCTTATCTTCTATTTCGTTGTTTACATTCCGAATTTCGGATTCTTTATCTTTAATGGCATCCGTTTTGGCTTTTGCCTTGTCGGGCTTATTCTTTTTGATAAGGGAATCTCTGTCTTTTTCAAGCTTGTCCTTTTTGTTCTCCAGCTTTTCTTTTTTATTTTCAAGCTTGTCTCTTTCCTTCTTTAAAGGATCATTTTCATTTTTGATATCGCTTATTTCATCGTTAAGCTTCTTGTTTTCAGTCTTAACCTGTTCTTGTTTCTTCTTAAACCGGTCGTCTATTTCATCCATATCCTTCTTCAAATCGCTGAGAACATTTTCCGCCTTTTCAACGCTCTTCTGAACGTTATCGTAGTTTTCTTCATAGTTTTCTCCCAGCTTGTCAAGGCCGTCCTCAAGAATCCTTTTTATGTTATTAAGGCCTTCCTTAATTTTACTTTTCTTATCCTCAATGGAATCAGACTCTTTAGCTTTTCCGCTGTCTTTTTCGTTTTCATCGCTCGGAGCGGATTTTTCCTGCTGTTCATTCGGCTTTTCAAGCCCACTCTTCGGTTCCTCCTTCTTTGCTTCGGGGGCTTTCATCTTTGCTTCGAACCCTGACAGCATTTCAGCGGTTCTTGTTTCCATTACGTTTTTAAATTCCGCAAAATCTTCGTCAAATACATCTCCGGCACTTAGGTCATCAAAATCAAATGTAACCCCCTTGCTTTCCATATAACCTTTTAATCCGTCTGTATAAGAATTGTTAAGATTATCAAGTAAAGCAGCGTAAGCCTCCTTCTCTTTTTCGTCGCCTTCAATGCAGGCTAATATTGCCTCTGACCTTTCTCCCAGCCTGTCTTTCATGGTTTCGAGATCTGACGCAAAGTTTTCAACATCCGTGAAAAGCTTTTCATCATCTTCGAGCCCGTCGTTATTTCCGATTTCATCCATGAATCCGACCAGTTCACTTACATAATAATCAACAAAATTTTGATTCATTGCATTACGTTCGATATTTCTTTCCATCTCGGGCTCGTCGTCAAGTTCATTTTCTTCCTGCCCTGCTGCAGGTTTTTCCTGTTCTGCCGCAGGCTGTTCCTTCTTTGCTTCGGCGTCTTCCTTTTCCCATTTATCCTGAAGGCCTTTCAGATTTTCAACGAAATCATCCCCCATTTTTTTCTGGCCTTCATATGCTTTATCATAATACGCCATGAAAGCATATCCGTAATTGTTCGGTCCGTCTTTGGAGAAATCTTCCACTCCTTTTGCGTGAGTATCTATAAGTTTGTTAAAATATTCGCCGACTTCCTTCTTTATTCTTTCATCCCCCGAGTACCCTGCCAACATTTCCTCGGACATTTTGCCGAACTTGTCCTTCATAGTGTTGATGTCATCTTCCATAGTGTCGGGGCCTGTGAAGAATTTCCTGCCGTCTATCTCTTTGTTGCTTCCGACCTTCATAAAGAAATCCTGAACTCCGGCTTCAAACGAACTGATAAGGGCCACATGTGATGAAAATTTATATTCGGGCTTTGCCTGTTCTGCCGTTGGCTGCTCTTGCTCTGCCGCAGGCTGTTCCTTCTTTGCCTCGGCGTCTTCCTTTTCCCATTTATCCTGAAGACCTTTCAGATTTTCAACGAAATCATCCCCCATTTTTTTCTGATCCTCATATGCTTTGTCATAATACGCCATGAAAGCATATTCGTTTTTGTTCGATCCTTCTTTGGAGAAATCTTCCACTCCTTTTGCGTGAGTGTCTATAAGTTTATTAAAATATTCGCCGACTTCCTTCTTTATTCTTTCATCCCCGGAGTACCCTGCCAACATTTCTTCGGACATTTTGCCGAACTTGTCTTTCATAGTGTTGATGTCGTCTTCCATAGTGTCGGGGCCTGTGAAGAATTTCCTGCCGTCTATCTCCTTGTTGCTTCCGACCTTCATAAAGAAGTCCTGAACTCCTGCTTCAAACGTGCTGATTAGAGCCACATGTGATGAAAATTTATATTCGGGCTTTTCCTGCTCTGCCGCAGGTTCTTCCTTCTTTGCTTCGGTATCTTCCTTTTCCCATTTATCCTGAAGGCCCTTCAGATTTTCAACGAAAGTATCCCCCATTTTTTTCTGTTCATCATATGCTTTCTCATAATACATTGCGAAAGCATATCCGTAATTGTTCGGTCCGCTTTTGGAGAACTCTTCCGCCCCTTTTGCGTGAGTGTCTATAACTCTGTTAAAATAGTCGCCTACTTCCTTCTTTATTCTTTCATCCCCGGAGTACCCTGCCAACATTTCTTCGGACATTTTGCCGAACTTGTCTTTCATAGTGTTGATGTCGTCTTCCATAGTGTCGGGGCCTGTAAAGAATTTCCTGCCGTCTATCTCCTTGCTGCTTCCGACCTTCATAAAGAAGTCCTGAACTCCGGCTTCGAATGCGCTGACAAGCGCCACATGTGATGAAAATTTATATTCAGTTTTTCCCTGTTCTGCTGTGTTTTCTTCCTTATCTCCCATAGGTTCCTCCTTGCCTGCCGCCGGCGCTTCCTGCTGTGCTGCGAGCTCATCCTTTTTTATTTCCGCTTCATTCATTATAGCCTGAAGCTCTTCTTCCACCGCTGCATCTAAGGCTTCCTGATCTGCAGGCTCGTTCATCTTGTTTTCCATTTCTTCAGCCGAAACCGTTCCTACAGGGGTTCCGTCCCTGTTAAACATTGCTCCGACAAAATCAAACTTAGGGCCTTTCCCCTGTTCGATTTCCTGATTATACTCATCCAGCAAGCGTGCAGTCTTTTCATCTTCAGTCAAATCTTCTTCCTGAGCTTCGGGCTTTGCTTCCTCCGCCGCCGTTTTGGTGGGATTCTCCACACCGAGATCTCTGAGCGATTTATTCATAGCTTTCATAAAATTAACAGATGCGGAATTATATTTACCCAATATTTCATCTATAATTTTTATTTGGGTATTAAAACTTTTTATTCTTTTGTCTGCCCTTTCGCTGATGTTTTTATAGGCTTTTTCCCTTTTTGCCGCCTCATCATGAGCGCCCATAGCTGTAATGTTATCCTCAATCGAATTCCTATGAAGAATTTCACCGGTCTGTTCGTCTAAACCTGCAGCTTCATTTTTGGCTGCCTTGGCCTCGCTTGCCGCCTTTTCGGCATTTTTTTTGAGTGTTTTGTTTTTTTCTATTTCCCGTTGATAAGATTCCTTCTGCTTTTCAAGCTTGGCTAATTCCGCTGTGCGAAGCTTGCGGCCTTCTGCAACTGCTCTGAGATATGCATTGCCGATTGCCTCGGGATTTGTCGCTTCATTGCCGTTTCTGAAAAATTGTATTCTGTTTTCATAATCTCGCCGAAATCCTTCAAGCTCATTCTTAAAGCTTTCAAATTTGTCATTCAGCTCTTTTCTCATTGGATCATAGCTGTTATTACTGTTACCCTTTCCGGGACCTGCCATATTTACACGCTCCTTTTTTAATTATATATAAGCCTTTCACAAAGCCGCTGTCACATATTTTACCTAATAAAGGGCTATCATGCCGTAAACCGCTCCGATATGCCCTATAATACTAATCGGAATAAGCATCGGATAACCGCAGTTCATCGATTAAGTCGGTGACATATTTAAGGTCAGCCGAAAAATCCTCTTTTATTTTATCCGGGTTTTTAATATCCGTGTTGTCAATTTCAAATGCGTCCCTTCCTGAATTTATCGCAATGTGAACCTTGCTGCCGCAGAAGCGCATATGAGTTTCTCCCTTTGCTTTTTCGTCCATCGACAAAATATATTCCATCATATGAGGTGTCAAAACATAAAAAACAGTGTGGGGGTCGGCCGAACGTATGACAAATTTTTTGTTGAAAGCCTCGCTTTCGGTCTGAACGGTGTTCTTGCCCTTAAAGACCTTTCCCAAAGCGTTTTCACCGGCCTTTTTTTCTCTCAAAAGCAGGTCGGCTTCAAGCTCTTTCTTAAAGTCACAGACAAACCACAGCCCTTTAAACACGGTTACATCACGTGTTTCAATTCTTGTTTCACCCTTTGAATCCGTATAGGTTTCCGTCCTTTCGTCTATGAACTCGATATCGCTCATTTCTATGTTAATGCCCTTATAAACGGCCTTAATATAGTCCGAGCCCTTTATTTTGACATAATGAGGAATCTCAAGGTCAACCTTTTTGACGATGCTGTCCGGAAGGCGCTCCTTCGGCTTATATTCCCATTCTTCAAATATGCCGTCCAGAATTACGGGCATAATATTGTCGCTTATTAGTCCCTTAATTCTGTTTTTGGCCCCTTTTCTGTAGATCAGGCCCGAAAACAGAGCAACGATTCCCACGCACAAAACCAAAATATACAGGCTGCCTGTCATCAAAGCATTCATAACAAAGCCGCAGATGCAAAGCAGAGCGCCCCCACCGGCAATAATCCACCCTATTTTTATTTTGGCTCTTTCCTCATCTATTTTGTTTTTAAGTTCCTGCCCTTGAAGTAAGTTTTTTTCGCCCATTGTTTCTCCTTGTTAAAAGCTCATTTTAACATCGCTCTTCTTTTCTTTTGCGGCCTCAAAGAAATTCTTGGGGCCTCTTCCCCCTGCCAAAAGACTGGCTGGGAACACAGCTATAGCCGTGTTATAGGCGCTGACATTGGAGTTATAAAGCCGCCTTGCCGCCTGAAGGTGTTCTTCGGCGTCCTTTATGCCTGTCATAAGCTCTGTGAAAACATCGCTTGAACGAAGCTGGGGATAGTTTTCGGCGACTGCGAAAAGGCTTTCCGACATTTCATTAATCTGCCTTTCGGCTTCGCCCAGCTCTTCAACGCTCATACCCTTTCTCAGGGCTATAACCCGGGTGAAAACATCCTTTTCGTGGGTCATATAGCCCTTTGCGGAATCTAAAAGCTTAGTCAGCAGGTCATAGCGTTTTTCAAGAGCAACCTCTATGCCCGAAAGCCCTTCGGATATCTTAATTTCAAGCCTTTTAAAATTGTTTGCCGTTGAAACCGCCCATATTACCGCAATTATTATTACGGCGGCGATTACAATTAAAATTACTGCTGCTGTGTTCATAATAAAACCTCCTTTTTAGTCGTCATCTTCATTATAATAAGTTTTATCCGTCATTGTTTCTATCGCTATATTCTCTTCCCAGTCTTCAAGCTGGTCAAGAGCAAGGTAAAGACACACAATGGTAATATGGATTATCAAAACGCCCAAAATTAACCATTTTATGCGCTGCTTTGCCTTTTCCTTCTGTTCGTCATCTTCGGCTTTGGCATAATTTACACCTGCGGAAATACAAACAAGTGAGAGAAGAGCATAGGCCAATACCAACAGAGGAATTTGTATGGTTTCCAAAATCGTTACCGGAAGAGTTACCAATTCGGCATATGGCCCCGTCATTTGGGAAAGTCTCTCCGCAAGGGAGCCGTAAACCATACTGTAGGCCGAGGCTGTTGTTTCCTCCGTGGCGTCCTCCGTCTTTGATGCCTTCGTTTCATATTCATAAATATAAATATGGGCCTTATAAAGATCCTCATCGGTAATTTCTCTATATTGAACCGCCTCTGTAGTTTCCTCTGTTTCTCCGTCTGTTTCGCTGTCACTGTCGGCTTCGGCCGCCGCAGACATATTATAAGCCTCCGAGCCCTCTGTGGTGGATTCCGTTTCCTCCTCAACTTCCATATCCTCTTTTTTATAGCCCAAAAGAGCAACATAGCCCGAGCCGTTTGATGTGAAGTTCCATGCGCCGTAGAATGCGCCCTCAACGCCCGTGGAGCCGTCTTCAAACTCTGTCACGGGGTTGTCTACATCTGTAGATTTAAACGTAACAGCCGGCTTGATGGTTCCCGAGCCGTTTAAAATACGGTTAATGTCAAAGGGGATAAAGCCGTTTTCAATGGTTATGCTGTAGAGCTGATCCAAGCCCGTAACCATAGAATGGTCGTATTCGAGGAAGTGGGCGTCTTCCGTGGTGGTGTCGCCTGAGGTAGTGACATAGCTTCTGTCGAAGGTGCCGTGATAGCCTATAATATTGTTTTCGTCAACGCTTATAATGGTTTTGCCGCTGCTGTCTGTTGCAGTGGTTTGCTTAAAGGCTATCATAAACCACTTGCCCTCGTCGCTGCTTGAGAAAAGAAGTATATTATAGTCAGATGAGTCGTCATAGCCGTAGGCAACATTATCAACAGAGCCTGTCATTCCCGCATCGCTCATCTCCGACTTAATTTTGGTGTTGACCCCTTCAACAACGGCGTCGGCCTGGGCCCCCATAGGCACGATAAACCCTCTGTCGGAATTCACCACAATGGCAAAATTCGACTTCATAGCGAAAAACTGATAAGCGTCGTCGGTAACTATCGACTGAAGCTTGTCATCAACCTCGGTATCGATAAGGGCCGTGTTCCAAACAACCTTTTTATATGTTGTTTTTACCTCATCGGTCTTTATCTGCAATATGCTTTCGAGATTATCGCTGACGGGAATAGCATCCAAAATGAGCCAGTCTGTCTTAGCGTTAAATTCGGCTATAACCGCCTTTCTTTCATCGGTTCCGTCGGTATATTTGGCCGCCTCATAGAGAAGCTCATATAAATATTCGGCCTGTTTTATTTTTTCATAGCAGAGCCATTCATAATATTCATTATCCGCCAAAACAACGCCGAGATGACCCGACTGGGCCTTTCTTATTGCATCGGCGGCATCTTCCCTTGCTTCATAATAAGATACAACATGTGAGATAAGATCCGGCATGTCTCTGCATATTTTATAAGCCGCAACATAGCCTACGTTAAAATCGGAAGTTGGGTCGCTGTCAAGATTTTCTATGTCTTCATCTTCACCTGTTTCGGTGGTTAATGTGCTGCCGTCATCGCTTACGGTGCCGCTTGAAGCGCCGATTAAGGCTGCAATCTGAGCTTCGTCTAAGGCTCCCGTCCCGTAGAAAAGATTAAAGGCAAGGCCCCTTATACGTTTGTAAATTGCATACATATTGTCGGCATAGCTTGCCATTTTCTCTCTGCTGTTATATACGGCATAGAGATTTTGTATATAGCCCTCTGACGATGCGGCGCTTGTTGTGGTTTCCGACGCAGCCTCTGTCGTCGTCTCCGACGAACCGTCTTCCGATGACATTGTTCCGCTTGACTCGCCGCTTTTTGCAAGTGTGATTGTTGCCGTAAGGCCGTCTTCGTCTGTATATTGCATATCCTTAACCTGGTAGGTATCCATAAGGCATTCGCAGATATACTCAAGAACTGTTGAGTCGTCAACGTCGCAGACCTGAACCGTTCCTTCATCTGTTACGGTTTCTATCAAAGAAAAGCTGCCGCTGTTATAAAGCTCTTCAAATATTGTAACGCTGTGTTCAAGAATATCGTTATAGGTTAATTCATCTCTGACATTATCGGCCATATTGTAGTAAAAATCTTCAACAGCATCCTTGATGGCCTTCAGGTTCGGGTTGCTTTCTTCTTCAACATAGTCCGATGTATCCTCTGTTTCCGCCGTATATATTGAAGCGGCGGCGTTAAGAGCGGCGCTTATATTAAAGTAGAAAGCGTTTTTGTTGCTTTTAAGATAACCTACATCCTCGGCATAATCGGTATATGTGGTTCCCAGATTTACCGAATCATACATATTGTCTATGATTCTGTTTATGTCATAGTCGGTGTTGAGGGTTTCTATGTTTGCAATCACCTGATCGGCGCTGTCTCTGTAGGCATCGTATTGGTAAACCGTTGAGTAGGCCCCTATATATGCATCTATACTGTCGATTATGGTTTGATAACTCGTGTAGTTTTCACTTATGAAGGCGCCCGTCATTTCCTCGCCGTCCCAGGTCAGATCAACCGAAAAGACAGTTTCGTCATATGTTTCAATAAGCTCATCCAGCACTGCCTGAAGGGCCGCTATCTGCGCTTCGATGGCGGGTATAGTATCCGATGTATATGTATCGATAGTCATCAATATAGAAGACATTTCGGTAAGATATGCAAGAACCGTTTTCGACGACGATGAGCTCGTTTCGAAATAAACCGATAAATTGTTTGCGGCACTGTATGCACTTGAAAGCTCACTCTTTAAAGAACTGTAGTTTGATAAAAAATCGGTTCTGTACTTCGTAATCTTAGCGCTGAAATTTTGAGCAATGGTCGTATTATATATAAACTTGTAAAGTTCATTCATATCGCTGTAAACATCATTGATCGTGCTGACATCCATAGAAAAAGAGCTTATATTTGTGTTGGTGCTTGAAACAGATGATAAGAAACTGTTAAGTGTATCTATATCAGATAAAAAAGCAGTTTTTTCTTTTTCCACTTTTTCGCAGACTTCATCGGCACTTTTTAAATCCACTTTAAAAGCGTCAAGTTTATCAGAAGCCGTGAGAGTTGTGCCTTTATAAGTAATACGTGAGCCGGACATACCATCAACATTTTTGAGATATTTTTCCGCATAAGACAAGGAATTTGACAAATATGTATCAAGCGTAGATTTGTCTATTTGAGACATGCCTATGGTTATAGAGCCGTCGTTCGTATCCATGGTTACAGTGCTGGGCATTGACGCAAATAATTCCTCAAGCTCGGCATAATAGCCCATAGAGCCGTATGATGATGTGTTCTTTATTTCAAGTGCACCGTCGCTCACAAGTTCGTCTGCAATGGCATTAACCTTCTCGGCATTTTCCGCCTGTTTGGCTTCTTCCGCCGCAAGAGCCTCCTCTGCCGCTGCCAGCTCCGCCTGTTTTGCCACAAGATCGATTTTGGCGGCCACTATTTTAGCAATCTGATTTTCAGCCTCCTTCAGACCGTCAATAGTGAAAGACTTGGGTATAACATATGGCCCCGATTTTGTTTCGGACTGAAAGGCCTCTATGCTTGCGTCACGTTCGTCGTAAAAGCCTTCCTCCGCCAGTTCGATTTCTTCCTTAAGCTGATTGGCCCCTGTGATTGTAAGTATCTTTGTGCTGTCAACCGTTGTCTCCCCCGATTCCTGAAAGAGATTTATGTTGAAGGTCAGATATTTGGCCGAAATGGCCGTCTCCACAGTTTCCTCGCTGTCTTCCTCGTCTTCATCGTCACCGTCTCCTCCAAGAGCACTGTCGGCCTCACTTTCACTTACCCCGTCGGGGGTTGACTCACTGTCTCCCTTTGTTATAACGTCGGTGAGATATTCATTAAAGTCATCAATAGGTTCAACCTCTTCCAAATCCGTGCTTTCGGATGTGGGGGTTACCATAAGCTGCATAATCATAGAATATTGCTTTCTGTTATCGGAGCTTGAATCATACTTCGTCAAAAGAAGGTCGTCAATAGTATATGTATAGCCCGTTTTATATGTAAACTCGGGAACAATCTGTATTTTGACCGTCCCCTCAAATTCATGAGAATATGAATAGGGGAAAAGAACGGCCCATATTGTATATGACAGCTTCGCCTTGAAAGTAGTTTTTAACACCCACGTCAGATTATCATCCTGCAGTTCATATTCATAATCACCGAATTCCAAAACCGACACCGAATATTTATATGAAAGAAAGCCGTAAATTGAATTTCTGAAGCTGCTGTAGGCATTTGTCAGCGCAGAATTCAGATAAGCCTCCATATCTATAAAATTTTTATGAATATCCGCCTTCGGCTCTTTTGCGGTTTCCAAATTACTCAAATATCCCGGGCTTGTTACATCGTTGGTGGTTGTTGTAGTGGCAACCTTGCTTAGCCAGTATCCCCACCATGTACTCGTTGAATAAGTAAGCCCTATAGCGCCCGTTGTGTTATATTGAACCGAACAATAATTTGCCTCGGCCATAGAGTTTTTGAAGGTGCTGCTGTCAAAAAGCTCCGATATGCTGTAATAATATATCTCCTCTTCACCGTAGGTGGCGTTTTTCTCGTTAAAAGCATATACATACATCTTTTCGTTGTAGCATACTGTAAGGGCATCATCGGTCAAATTTGTAACAAGGTTAAACTCTCCGTTGTCCAGATCCTTCACTCTGGCCGAGCCCGAGTCGACATATAGAATTTTACACTCGTCCTCTCCTATTTCATGCTCCATAACCACCGTGGCAACCTTAAACTCAGAGTCGTCAACAACGTCTTCGTTTTCCGTGGCTTCTATAACGGCGTCGATTCTGTTGTCGGTAACAAGAGACAGAACGGAAAATTCATCGGCATCCTTCGATTCCACAGAATCCCAAAGGGAGAGGCCGTCTTCTTCTTCACTGAAATATTTGCTTGAATCGGCTTCTCCGTTTATCATATCCTCAAACATAGAGTCAACAACCTCAGACTCTACGTTATAGTCATAGGGCTCATAGCCGAAGTCATAGTCGTCGCCGTAGTCTTCCCTGTAGGTGGTTTGAAAAGCATAAAGCACAACGACACCGACATAGTCGTTTACGCTGTATTCTTCTGTTGTGGTTTCGGTTTCAGCGTCCGTGTCTGAGCTTGATGAAGTGCTTACGGCTGAAGTTGAGGCTGAAGTTGATGAGGTGGTGGTAGTTTCAGCGGCTTTTTCCGCCGCCGTTTTTTCCCTTATGCCCGACAGATTCATACCTATAACTCTGAAATTTCTCAAATATGAACCGTCACAATATTCGGGAGGAATATAAAAAACCTTGTCATCGCTCTTAACAAGAGTGGGCGCCCCGGAATAGCCGCCGGTAATCTGACTTACGGTGTCTTCGTTATATGTTATAACAACAGTGCCGTCGTCTGTTTCTTCCGTCGAGGTGTCGTCAGATCTTGTGTAATTTTTTATAAGATAGCTTCCGCCGCTGAAAAGGGCCAAAATAGCCACAAAAATTAAAATCCCGATTGTGAGATACATTTTTGCCTGTTGTGTCATTGACATAAAGACCCTCTCCTTTTCATAAAAATTACAGCAGATCACTATCAGATCATCGTTTTATTAATATCCATAAACCGCTGAAGCCGAAAAAGGCCGCAGCAATAATCAAATTGAACTGCAGACTGCCCAAATTTAACAGTCCGCCGTAAATTATTGGGGCAAGAGTGCTGACGATGCTGCCGGCTATAGCCAGGCCGTTAAGCATAACACCCTTGTCAATTCCCTTTGCGTTAACGCTGTTTGCAGGCAGAGCCGTAAGCACCGCTCCGCCGTAGCCGTCGAAAAGCCCGGCAAGGGCGCCGCAGATAAGTATGCCCCCGAGAGTAACCTTGGGAATAAGAACGGCAATTCCCGAAAATATTATAAAAAGAGCGATAAAGCCGGAAACATTGTCTTTAAGGTTTTTAAGCTTTTTAACAAGATAAATTCCCGCATAGTTTCCCATAAAGCCGTAAAGCAGATAGCTGTAGGTGTTTACTGTGGAGTTTAAGCCCTTCATTGTTATGAGAATATGTAAAAAGGAAACAATGAACATAAGACCCATATTTAAAGGCACAGCCGTTGTAAGAATTTCCATAACTAGCTTGGGCCGCTTCACAAGCTCCTTTAAGAAAGGCAAAAATGACTTTATCTCTTTCTTTAAGGCCCTTAAGCCTTCTCTTTTTTTAATGTAGGCACAGGGCATAACCAAAAACGAAACGCCGTAGACAACAGCCAAAATAAGGCCTCCGGCAAAATAAACATATCTGTAGCCCCTTACATAGGAGATAATTCCCCCCAGAGAGCCCCCGAGAGTCAGCCCGGTAAGAAGGCCGCAGTTATAAAGGCCGTATTTCACCTTTGTGTCGCTTTCATCCTCGGCGGCCGCCGCCACCAAATAATTCATAAGCCATCTTTCAAAGCCCAAACAAACCCCTATAAGTATGGAGCTTAAAAGTATATAGGGAGTTTTCAGCCTGTAAAAGGTCAAAACCATAGCCAAAACTCCGCAAAAGCCCGTTAAAATGACATAAATTCTTATGCCCAAAAGATTTTTAACCTTCTGCCCCATAAGAAGAGCGGCAAATATGCCTATACACAAAAGACTGGCCGGAAGGGACGACAGGAAGTTTGTGGAAAGGCCGAAAAATTTTTCACCGTCATATTTAATTAGCACGGCACCGTAGGGTATAACGGCATAAGCGGCAATATAAGTAAAAAAAGTCATAAACTTTATAATGCCGTTAACGGCCTCGCCGCCGAAAGGCCCCTCGTCCTTTCTGCCCCTTATGATTTTAGGCAGAACACTCAGCTCAACAGCAGCCATCGCCCCCACAATAAGCCCTGTGACAATAAGCACGGTCCCCTTGTTCCAAACCATTTTAACAATAACATATGTAAAAACCAGACCTAACAGGCCCGTTAAAACCTGTAAGAAAACAAATATTTTTTTGCTCATAATGTCCATCCTACGATTCAAAATATGAAAAATGCATATAATCCGGGGTTGAACCCCAGTCGCCGCCCCAGCCGAAGCCGTATTTCCTGAAAATGTTAACTACCTCTTTTGTAACGGAATAAGGGTTTTCATAGGGAGCATAGAGCTTCCCTACCTTTGTTCCGTCACTGTAAAGGCAATAGTTTTCGTCGGGGTTTATATCAACGGCGGTGCCGAGGGCGTGCTCCGAAAGTCTTCCTCCGTGGGTATTTCTGTAGTTATAACAGCCCACGCTTTTTATGGGGAAGCCCAAACCGAAAATCTCGTCAAAAGCACCGATATAATTGCTTTTTATGTTTCTGTTTACCGTCAGTCTTGCCGTTGTGGGATATTTGTTTCCCTCGGAGTCAAGCTTCCAAACATTTACGGTAATTGTTTCCATAAAGCGTGAAGCCTTCTCCGAGCTTGTGAACCACTCCGAAGGGGCAACCTCTTCAAGAGAATATTTAAATTCGGGAGAGTTGTTTTTCTCCAGCAGCTTTTTAATAACCTCTTCGGCGCCGGTAAATGTTGAAAAATGTATCGTTTCGGAAGCGTTATAATCCATAACTATCTGCAGGCTGTAGGTTTTCTCAGGCTCGATATATTTTTCGTCAATAAGATACATACCGCCCTTCCCGGCATAATGAAGACCGTCACTTCCGGAAGCATTATAGACTGTTCCGCTTTCAATCTCCGATATATTTATGACGCCGTTTTCGTCATAAAGAATTATGCAGCCCGATGTGCCTTCGGCCGCATAATATCTTACGGCTATGCTGTCTTCGCTGTAAAGTATGTCGTCTTCGCAGGGATAAATTATAACGGGCTTCGCCGTCTCCTCCTTATTTTCGGCTTCTTCTTCGGTCTTCAGAAACGAAGTCTTCAGTTCGGTATATTCATAATATGCCCCTTGGGTTTCGCCCCTGCTTACTCCCGAAACAACCCCGGCCGTAACCGCAGCAGCACAGGCAGCAAAAATCTTTAACCTCATACTTTATCACTCCCAAAAAACGTGTCATCTCAGCTGTTTGTATATTTTATAAGAAGCATGGTTATATCGTCGGACTGTTCGACGCCGTTATGATGCCGGTCTAAGTCATCCAAAACATAGCTTATTATTTCTTCACTGCCCATATTTTTGTCAACCTTCGACAGCTTCTCCAAAAGCCTGTCATCGCCGTAGAAGCTTCCGTCGGCCCCTATAGCTTCGGTTACACCGTCGGAATATATTTATACCGAGTCGTGCTTGTTAAGGTTTATAAATTCGTCCTTATACTTAATTCCCTCCATACAGCCTAAAGGCAAGCTGTTTACGGAATTGAGCCAGTGAGTGCTTTCCCCTATTACAACAGGCTTGTTGTGGCCTGCGTTTGAATAAGAGAAAAGACCCGTTCTTATGTTTAAAATTCCCAAAAAGGCGGTTACAAAAACCATTTCGTCATTGTTCTGACAAAGCCTTTCGTTAACTCTTTCCAGAATTTCAGAGGGCTTAAGCCCCATTTCGCCGTAAACCTGTATGTAAACCTTCGTTCTTACCGAGAAAAGCGAAGCCGGTATGCCCTTTCCCGCTACATCGGCCACCGAAACAAGAAGGTTTTCGTCATTTATTTTGAAAACGGCATATAAGTCTCCCCCTACTGATCTGGCCGCCTTCATAAATGCAAAAACACTGTATTCCTTACTCTTGGGGAAGTCCCGGCTCATAAGTGAAAGCTGTATGTTGGCCGCTGCCTCCATTTCGGTTTTAAACCTTTCCTGATCGGCGGTTATTTTTGTTATTTTGTTTAAATAATCCTTCATATCATTAGACATAACGGAAAATTTTTGAGCCAAAAGCCCCACTTCATCGTCACTCTTTAAAATTTCATCGCTTAATTCGATATCCATATTGCCCTTGCCGAAGGCTTCGACCTTTCGGCAGAGCTCTAAGATGGGGTTTACCATGTTGGCGGCGGTTCTCTTTGAATATACTGCGGCTATAACGGCAAAAACAACCGCTATACAAATAAAGACAAAAACAGCCGTCATAATGAAACGCAGTGTTGAGCTGTTTATGCTGTTGTTCATATTGTTTATTTCCGTCTGAACCACATTAACGGCAGATAAAACCTTTGAAACATCAAATATGAAATAAACCGTGTTCTCTGCTGCCTTTACATCATATCTGCTTATACAATATTCTCTGTTGAAAATAACGTCTCCCTCATTTTCAACATCATAAATGGCATATCCCTCTCCGCCTATAACTCTTTCACCCTTTGAATCGGTTAAAACAACATCTATAACCCCTTCAAAGTCGATATTCAAAAGTGTATTGTATATTTCGATAAGAGGCGCACTGACTACGACAACGCCCTTAAATTCATTTTCATAAATTAAAGGCACAACATAGTCTATATTCTCCTGCGATGTTACAGACCCCACTATAACGTCTGTCCAGACAGGCTCCATTGCTTCTTTTCCCAAAATATACCATGAATCGTTTCTCAAATCGCCGTAGTCTTCCCCCAAAAAGCTGTCTGTTCCGTCAAAAACAACGCCGCTTTCGGTAACGACAAATATATCCAGTGTGTCTAAATTATCACTATTGTAGCCCGGCACTGTTTTGATATAATCTCTTACACTGCCCAAGCGATAAAAATCTTCTCTTTTTTCTTCGGTTATTCCGCCTATGAAGCCTGCGCCGTTTAAATTTCCGCCCTGAGCTTCATCGGGCTCGTTTCCGTATATACTGAGCAGATAGTCCGCTACGGAGTCTCCCTTACTGCTGTTTTTCTCATAATTGTTTTCGACAATGCTTCCGCAGGCCGTTGTAATATCTCTTGCATACTGCCTTATATTTTCATACATAACATTATCGGTAAAATTTTCCAGTTCTGCTGCGGATTTTTTATTCAGTTCAATAAATTCATTTTTCTGAATATATATAAAGGAAACCGCAATAACCGTAAGCAAAGCTATAACCATAATAAGAGATGTCATAAGGGTTTTTCTGACCTTAACACTTATAGATTTCATATATGTCACCGCCTTGACAAAATTATACTGTTTCCGTTAAAATCCGTAATTTTTTTTATGTTAAATATCAAAGCAAAGCCGTTATTTGCATAAACGGCCCTGCCGTCTTTGATTTCAAAATATTTTTCGTCACTCTTCTCTGCTGAAATTATTTTGTCAACATATACCCTTTTGCCCCGAAAGCATATAAAAGCACCGTTATGCATATACCTCGCTCTTATCTTTCTGTCAATATCCCTCAAGCCGTCGGTTTCCTTTATTTCATAGTCGTCATATGTAAGAGGAGCCCTGTAAACTCCCGTTTTCACCGAATATTTCAAGGGCCTTTTGCCTGTCAGATATTCATAAAGGCTGTCCAGAAGCTGCGGAATCTCATCCTCGGCCTTATTTAAAACCTCAAGAGAATTTTCCTTGCCGCTTAAGGGTATTTTTATACTTTCGACAACCTCCCCCAAATCGATTTGACTGCTGACCTTATGTATACATATTTCCGTCTCTCTTTCGTCCAAAAGAACAGACCAAAGGTGTGGATGATGGCCTCTGTTGTTGTGAAGATTTCCCGGGTGTATGTTATAAACCGTCATAAGGCTTAAAATCTCTTCGGTTAAAATATAGGGGCAGGCATTCATAATAAAACATTCAACATCTTTGATTTCCGAAAATCTGTCCCTCAGTTCTGTTTTGTTTGAAACAATCTCCATTTTAACTCTGTCCCTGTATTTTTTCTCACAGTCCCAAACATCGTCACAAAGTCTCGATTTGGGAGTAATAAAATATTTGACATTAAATCTGTCGTCTTGAAACAGGGCGTCAAGGGCTCTGGTTCCATAGCCCAAAAAGCCTATGTCAATTGTCTTCATCAACCTTCACCCCAAACGTAAGTATGTTCCTTCCCTCAAAATATTTATATTCAATATAATCGGAAATTTGTTTAAGCAAAAACACCCCCAAACCGCCCAGCTCTCTTTCGTCTGCTTCAAGAGATATGTCGGGGTCTTTACTTAAAAGGGGATTGAATTTATCTCCGTTGTCGCCGATTCTTATGAATATCATGCCGTCCTTTTTTTCTATTTCAATAGAAACCTCAAGATTGTCGTCATCGTTATACTGCAGAACGTTTACAAAAACCTCTTCAAAAGCAAGAATAATATTATTTCTCTTTCTTTCGCTTACATCCTGCAGTGCGTTTTCGGTGAAGCACATGCCCTTTCCGTAATCTTCATTAAAACTTTTGCAATTTATATTTAAAAACTCTGCCATAAAAATTCTCACCCTGCCTTATTTACGAGATATTCATTATAGAAGAGAAGCCCGTCAGTTCAAAAACATCCTTCACTCCCTCCGAAGCCCCTGTTATCTGCATAGCCGTGCCGTTCCTGTTGCAGTCCTTCTGAGCCTTTAAGAAAGATCTCAGAGTTGCCGAACAGATATATTCAACCTCCTTCATATCAAACTCAAACTCACTGCAGCCCTGTTTTTTGGCCTTCTCATATTCGACATACAAACATACACTGCTTACTGTGTCTGCCCTTCCCTTTAAAACTACGGTTGCCTTTTTTTCATTTACTGCCAAACTTGCTTCCAACATAATTATGCCTCCTGTTCTTCCTTTTCCATTTCTTCCAATACCGCTTTGTTTCTTATACCCAAATCATAATAAACGTCTTCACCGAAAAATACATTCTTTCTGGTTTCGGCGTCGCCCATTTCTTTAAATTTATAAAGAGGACACCTGTAGCTTGGGGTAAATTTTGTTTTAAGGGGAAAATTTCCGAATGTAACGATTATGGAATTTCCCGTGCTTTCTCTGTTGTTAAGTCTCTGAAGCTCAGAGGGATATATAAGGGGTCTTTGCTGAATCGACTGGGAATAGTTTATATCCTTATCGCCCGAAACCGAACCGGATACACTTCCCGTCTGAACAGTCATATTTCCGCAAAGCTCGGAAAACTCCTTACATGTGTTAATATCGTTTGAGCCTATAAACATCTTCATACCGCAGTTAGACTTGATAATGTCGGCAATTGTGTCACCGTAAACATTGTTAAGCTGGGCATATGACTGAACAACCATATTAAACCAAATTTTTCTGCTTCGGCCTACAGTTATCATCTTGTCGAACTTTTCGATTTTTGGCATGTTTCCGAACTCGTCCAATATGAAATATACATTTCTGGGCAGAGACAGGTCTTCCCTTGCGGAGGCCTTTTTGATAAGGGCCTTATATATACAGAGAATAAACATGGCGGCAAGAGCATGTCTTGTGTCTTTTTCATCGGGTATCTTCATAAAAAGAGCCGTTTTTTCATCTGCAAAAATATTGGGGTCGATATCCGTTCCTGCTGTAAGGGAACATATACCTTCGTCGTTAAACATAGACATTTTGTCGAAGGCTATAGACATATAACTGGAAAGAGTATTATCCGCCGCCGTTGTTACCTGCTTGCTTAAAGAAACACATCTTGAAATGGGGCTTCTTCCGGCAAAATAGTTTTTAAGCTCCAAAAACTCATTTTCAGAGTTAGAGATAGCCTTGTTCAGATTATAAAAATTATACTTATCCTTAGTCATTCCCAGTTCGGGGTTTTCGCTGTCTTCAAGCATGGCAAGTGCAGTTGCCATAACTATGGAACGGGCGCCCTTCTCCCAAACAGGGTCATCGGCAGATTCTATGGGGCAGAGAACGCTTATAAGGTCGTTTAAATCCTCATATAGTTCATCATAAATCTGCTGTTTTTTCATTCTGGCGTCTATAATAAGCTCGTCGACATCTGCATAAGCCGAGCCGTAATATTCATACCAGGTTTCGCCGTATTGGTCTTTCTCGTTTACAAGCTTAAGATTTTCATAGCTGTCAACAGAGTCAGTGTGGGCTAAAATGTTGTTTCCGGCTTCGATATAAAGCTGGAATCTGTCATATATGTCTCCCAAAGGATTCCACCTGAAGGATGAATATGTATCTCTTAAATCCAAAACCATTACCTTATAGCCTCTTTCTCTCAAATAGCCTGAGTGAAGCTGATAAAGCTCGCCCTTGGGGTCGGTCATAATCATAGATGAGCCTGCGCCGCTGGAGGCAAGAATTTGAATCATAGGGTTAATAAAGGTCGTTGTCTTGCCGGAACCGGTAGAGCCTATTATTATGCCGTGCATGGGGCTTGCCAAATTAACCTTAAGCCCCGCCTTTTTGTCATAAAAGGCTCTTACGGGAACTCCGTCCTTTTTGACATCGGCAAGCTTCGCATAGTTGTATGGAGCAAAGTTTAAGTCTCTCTCCTTAGTCGTCATAAACCTGGAGTCTTCGAGGCCGGCCGAAATAACCTCAACCTTGTTTGTATTCATCATTTTTTTGGCACGTTTTGAATTGCTTCCGCCGAAAACCAAATAAAATACAATTGACAGAGCAAAAACAATAACGGCCGTAAGATATGTTTCACGGTCGAGAAACATTGAAAAGTCAATTACAGACGAATATTTTCCCGTTTCTATAATATCATTTAAATGATTGGCCCCGCTGTTAATCAGCCAGCCGACAATAATGCTTAAAATAAGGGCGCCGACGGCTTCAAGGAAATATTTTCTTATTTTTTACATAAAACCCCTCCACATAATATAAATATATAGTTTATTAAGTTTTTATATAAACAAATATTACTTTAAAAGCTTATATAAAAATTCAATAAACCTGCAGCCCCGGGACGGGCTTTAACCGACCCACACCGGCTGCAAATTCAAAAAAATTTACGAAACTGTAGGTGCAGTAAACTGGTTC
>JAJQCI010000200.1 GCA_021202835.1 Clostridiales bacterium
GTTTAGTATACAGTGATAAATTTATTTGATATCATTTAATCATAGACTTCACCGAGTGCGAATCTATATAAAACTTAAAAATTATATTTGCGCAATGTAATTTTGGGTGTTGTAAATCTGCTGTGTGGGTTAAAGCTCTTTATCTCCAAAAGACAGCCGTGAAATAACTGTAAGTTATAGATTATGGGTGTACTCCATAAAAATTACCGAGATTAGGCATGCATATTATCGGTGATTTGACGGAAAGCCCGAACCAATATAACAATATCGCAAATCAGATATTATACTGATGTAAGTTTACAGAAAGTGCTCAGCGGTTAAGCAGGGATAACTTAACCGAAAAATTATCATAAAGGAGTGATTATATAATGGGCGCAAAAATTACGAATTACCTTAAAAAAAGTGGTATTGACGGACTGGAGCTTGCACATGAGCTTCGTATACGGAAAGACAGTGTAATTTATGCAGACCGTCAGTCTTCGGATATTCATGTTTATAAGATTGGCTGTGCGGCTATTATGATGCAGGACGATGAAATTATTATCTACAGTACGGAAGAAGATATATCAGTCCACATAATGTATTTCGAGGGTATAGAGGATTACCTTCTTTCTATTGAAGATCTTAGAAGAGGAATAGCCTATAAAAATAAGGATATAAAGAGGTTTATAGCCTTTGCGGAGCGAAGAGATTTACACTCACTTTTTGTCTGTGAAGAAAAAATGTTTAGGCTTTACGGACTTTATATAGACCATATGGTTAATTTGGAATATATAGAGCCTGCCAATCAAACTTTTATGATGGCATCGCTTTTTGACCCAAGCGAAAAAACACGAAGGCTGATAACAAAGCTGCGTAAGGATGAATATTATTTATTGTCGGAAAACAGCGGTGAGAACGAAAAAACAGACAAAGTGGATAATACATTGATGGAACGTTAATCTGAAACAATTCTGCGTTAGGAGGGGTGCAAGTGTACTTTGTTTTTCCCTTCCTAATTGCAGAAAGCTCTGAAGCTGATAGTAGATGCAGATTTAATTTTCTGCGAAAGGAGAAGGATTATGAAAAGTTCTGAATTAACAAGATCAATGAATAAAAAGCTCAGTAATTCAAACAGAGTTTCTCAAAAAGATCTGACGTCGGCTCTTTTAAATAATTCTGCAAGCAAAGCTGAAGCTGAAAATAAGAAAATACCTTTAAAATCGAGTGCCAAAGACCTTCATAAAAAAGATGTACAAGCTGACGCTGCATTTGATGTACAGGAAGTAATAGAGATAACAGACGAAATGGGTCAAAAAGAAAATAAGAGAAAGCCTTTAAATTTTAAAGCCAAAAGCTTTCATAAAAAAGATGTACAAGCCGGTGCTGCATTTGATGTTCAGGAAGTAATGGAGTTGGCAGATAAAATGAGTCAAAATTCTCAAGATGAAAAGGTTAAGAATATTTTGCCCGCCGAAATCCTCAATAAAGCGGACAAGTCAGGCGAAGTTATACATAACGAAGAGAACGGCTGTGAAAAGAAAGGAAATTATAAAAACCAAAGTCATATGATATTGGTAGATTTCCTTATACAAGAATACAGCTTTGTATGTATAGACAGTTTACTTTATTATTATATTTCTGACTATGGCTATTGGAGGATAATACGCAGTGACAGGGAAATGGACGATTTAAGAGATATTATACCGGATTCTCTTGATGGTTATGCTACTTGCTACAATCTTAAAGAAGCATATTTGGTTTTGCGCAAGAGAGCAACGAAGTTAAAGTCCGATGATATAACAGAACGTGACAATTATTTTAACCTAATTGACTGTGCGGTCAAGATTAAATCCGGAAATAAAAGTAAAAAAACAGACGACAGAAAAGGGCTTTACTTCATATTTTTCCTTCCTATAACATATGAGGAGTTTATAAATGCTAATACCGATGACCGTTGGTATAAAGAGTATTTAAGTAGCTTATTCGGCTCTGATGGAAAAACAATAGCTGCATTTGAGACTATGATTGGTCTTGCCTTATCAAACATAAGAAACTTAAAGGTGGCTTTCATATTGTACGGAAAATCAGACACGGGAAAATCGGTTGTGCTTAAGCTGTTACGCAGACTTTTGCCTGATGAGCTTGTTACATCGGTGTCATTTTCCAAGCTTAACAGAGATTTTATTATGTCAAAACTGGTGGGGTCTGTTCTGAATGTAAGCGGAGAGGTAAGCGGCGTCGGTGATACAAGAATTGATAATTTTAAATCATTAACAGGAGATGATTTGGTGACCACAGAAGAAAAGAGCGAACCGGCATTTCAGTTTATAAACAGAGCTTTGTTTATTTTTGCCTGTAACAGCTTACCCGGAATTTCCCCTAACGATATGGAGGCATTTTTGAACAGGGTTTATATTATTCCCTTTACAAATGTTTTTTCAAGGCAGACAAGAAACAATAATGTCATAAACGAACTTTTAGCGCACAGGGCCGTTATAATAAAAGCCGGTATAAAGGCAGTAGGAAAACTTAAAGCACAGGAATTTGTTTTTGAGGAATCGATTGCTATGCAGCAATGCAGACAACAGTTTCTCGGTGACAATAACAGCTTTCTCCTATTTGCAAAAAATCATATTCGGAAAAAAGAGGATTGCAGCATATCGTCCAAACGCTTATATACGGCTTATACTCAATTTTGCAATCAATACGATTTAAATGCCATGTCACAAAGAGCCTGTGCAAAGGTTATGAAAGACAGTTTCGACGAATCACCTACGCATATTACGTCAGGCGAGGATATTTTAAGCGGATATGCAAAATATAACTCAAGAGGCTACAAGGGGATTGAGCTATATGACACTGAAGACTTTTTATTCAGCGAAAACAGCTTTCATGAAGGCAGGGATGTTCGTGAATATGACGGAGGATGGGTTTTTAAACCTCATAATGATAATGATAATAATGAGAAAGACGATGATGATTATTATTATGAAGAGTTTGACG
>JAJQCI010000131.1 GCA_021202835.1 Clostridiales bacterium
TTTCTGCACCCTACAAGCCTATTTTTGAATTTCTAACTGTTAAACACCCGGGCTTAGTGTGCCCTTTTTTGCTGCGGTTTTGACTTTTTTGTTTCGGGGAGGCTTAGGAGGATGATATAAAATGTATACCATAAAAACTCAAAGCTGCTTCGACTCGGCCCATTTTTTGTGGGGCTATGAGGGTAAATGCAGCAATATTCACGGCCACAGGTGGACTGTGGAAATAGAGGTGGAAGGGCGTTCTTTAGGCGAAGCCGGCCAAAGACGGGGAATGCTTATGGATTTTTCAAGTCTTAAGGACGACGTCAAAAGAGAAGCCGACGTTTTCGACCACACATTTATTATAGAAAGAGGAAGTCTTAAGGAGAACACTCTGAAGGCCCTTGAAGAAGAGGGCTTTAAAATCACAGAGGTTGATTTTCGCCCTACAGCCGAATGCTTTGCGGAATATTTTTTCCGCCGTTTTAAAGACTTAGGCTATGAGGTTAAACAGGCCGTTGTTTATGAAACGCCCAACAACTGCGCTTCCTACGGGGAGGGGTAAAAATGGCGGAATACAGTGTTGCCGAAAAATTCACAAGCATAAACGGCGAAGGCAGGCTTGCCGGGCGGCCTGCGGTTTTTATACGCTTCAAAGGCTGCAACCTGAGCTGTTCCTACTGTGACACAAAGTGGGCAAATGACAGCTCATTAGTCTGTGAAAAAATGACAGAGGAGGAGATTTATTCCTACATAAAATCCACGGGAATAAGGGCGGTTACACTGACAGGGGGAGAACCTCTTCTTCAAAAGGATATATACACTCTGCTTAAGCTTCTCTGCAGTGATGATTTTCTCAGGGTTGAAATAGAAACAAACGGAAGCGTAAGCATAAAGCCCTTCAGGGATTTTAAAAACCGCCCATCCTTTACTCTCGATTATAAATGCCCTTCAAGCAGTATGGAAAGATATATGCTTGAAGAAAACTATTCTCTTATAGATGAAAGCGACACAATAAAATTCGTATGCGGAAGCAGGAAAGATTTAGAAAGGGCAAAGGCTGTTATTGAAAAATATAAACCGCCCTGCGCTGTATATCTAAGCCCTGTTTTCGGAAAAATCGACCCTGCGGAAATAGTTGATTTTTTAATAGAAAACAAGCTTAACAGTGTAAATTTACAGCTTCAGCTGCATAAATTCATATGGGATCCCCACAAAAGAGGTGTGTAATTATGATAGATACCGAAAAAATTGAATATCACATTAGGGAAATTTTAAAGGCCCTGGGCGACGACCCTGAAAGAGAGGGCTTAAAGGAAACTCCGAAAAGGGTTGCAAAAATGTATGAAGAGGTTTTCGAAGGGATGAACTACACAAACGCCCAAATTGCCGAAATGTTCAACAAAACCTTCGAAGAGGACGACTATTTTACCTCATCCTCAGACCTTGTTTTGGTAAAGGATATAGAGGTTTTCAGCTACTGCGAACATCACATTGCCCTTATGTATGATATGAAGGTGAGTGTTGCCTACATACCAAAGGGAAAGGTTGTGGGACTGAGCAAAATCGCCAGAATTGCGGATATGGTGGCTAAGCGGCTTCAGCTTCAGGAAAAGCTGGGTAGCGATATTGCGGAGATTATGACTATAATAACAGGCTCGGAGGACGTTGCCGTTATGATAGAAGGCTGTCACAGCTGTATGACAGCCAGAGGAATAAAGAAAACAGCGGCGAAAACCTACACAAATACACTGAGGGGCAGATTTGAAACAGATTCAAGCCTGCAGCTTCGTCTTATGGGGAGGTAATTATAATGAAGGCTATGGTTTTATTAAGCGGCGGCCTTGACAGCACAACCTGTCTTGCAAAGGCGGTGAATGAATACGGAGCGGAAAACGTTATTGCTCTTTCAATACTCTACGGCCAGAAGCACAAAAAAGAAATCGAAGCTTCTGACAATGTGGCGAAATATTATAAAACAGAGCATATAACCTTGGATTTAACCGAAATATTTAAATTCAGCGATTGTTCTCTTCTTTCAAGCTCAGATGAAGAAATCCCCACGGAAAGCTACGGCGATCAGCTAAAAAAAACAAACGGAAAGCCTGTTTCAACCTATGTTCCTTTCAGAAACGGCCTGTTTTTATCCTCTGCGGCGGCTCTTGCCCTGTCAAAAGGCTGTTCGGAAATATATTACGGCGCCCATGCCGATGACAGCGCCGGAAATGCATACCCCGACTGCAGTCCTGCCTTTGCGGAGGCTATGAACGAAGCAGTTTATCAGGGCAGCGGCTTCCAGCTTAAGCTGGTGACACCCTTTGTGGGGCTTACAAAGGCCGAGGTTGTTAAAGCAGGAACAGAGCTTAACGTGCCCTATGAGCTGACCTGGAGCTGTTATAACGGAGGAGACAAACCCTGTCACATCTGCGGAACCTGCCGTGACAGAGAGGAAGCCTTCAGAAAAAACAATTTAACCGACCCGCTTTTATTAAAGGAGGATTTATGAAATATAAATTTGATGCCCATATTCACTCCGTGGCAAGCGGCCACGCCTACAGCACAATTACGGAAAACGCCCGTTTCGCCCGGGAAAAGGGCCTTGACCTTATTGCAATAACCGACCACGCACGCAAAATGCCCGGAGGCGCCTGCAATCTTCATTTTTTTAATATGGCTGTGCTTCCAGACTATATAGAGGGCATAAGGGTTTTAAAGGGTGTTGAGCTTAACATTACAGATGACGAGGGAAAAATAGATCTGCCGGACTACATTCTCGAAAGAATGGAGGTCGTTATAGCCAGCCTTCACACAGTCTGCATAAAGCCCCATGAAAGCACAAGAGCCCTTATAAGCGCAATCAAAAATCCCAAAATTCGTATTATAGGCCATCCGGGTGACCCTCGCTACCCTATAGACGTTAAGGCTGTTGTTACTGCGGCAAAAAACGAAAACACTCTTTTGGAAATAAACAATGCTTCCTTTAATCCCTCAAATTCAAGATCCGGAGGCGGAGAAACCGTTCTTGAAATTATAAAGGAATGCAAAAGGCAGAACCACCCCGTAATTTTAGGCAGTGATTCACATTTTCACACAAATATAGGGAATTTTACATATATAGAACCTCTTCTTAAAGAGGCCGAGATGCCCGATGAGCTTATTATGAACACGAATACCGAAAAATTTTTAAAATTTTTGGGAATTTAACTTTACTTTCGCACTCTAAAGTGTTAGTATAAAAAGTATTAATAACACTTTAGGAGGGCTGCTCATGAAAGATGACGACTCGGCAAGAAAAGACTTTTTTTACGAATGTGTTTTACAGCTTAAAACAGTAGAAGAATGCAGCGCTTTTTTTACCGACATATGCGCAAGGCAGGAGCTTAACGCTATATGTCAGAGAATGGAAGTGGCCAGTCTTCTCGACCTCGGCACAACCTACAGCAGCATAGCCGAAAAAACAGGTGCCTCAACGGCGACCATAAGCCGTGTAAACCGCAGCCTTAACTACGGAATGGGCGGCTACAGGCTTGCTATGGAAAGAAGAAAAGAAAAAAAGGAGAAATCCCAAAATGGATGATATTTTAAAGGGACTTAATCCCATGCAGAGACAAGCAGTTCTTCATACTGAAGGACCGCTTCTTCTTTTGGCAGGAGCAGGCTCAGGCAAGACAAGGGTTTTAACCCACAGAATAGCATATATGATAGAAAAGGGCGTTCGCCCATGGAATATACTGGCCATAACATTTACAAACAAGGCCGCAAAGGAAATGAAGGAGAGAGTTGAAAAGACAAGCCCTGCCGGTGCCGATGTCTGGGTGGCCACCTTCCACTCAACCTGCGTCAGAATTCTCAGGAGATATGCCGAAAAGCTGGGGTATACAAATTCATTTACTATTTTTGACTCAGCCGACAGCGAAAAGCTTATAAAAAATGTTTTAAAGGAAAACAATATTGACGAAAAAACATTTAAGCCAAAGGCTCTTCTCTCGGCAATAAGCAGCTTTAAAAATGACGGAATATCCCCCTCCGAGCTTGAAAAAAAGGCCTATGACTTCAGAGAGGAAAAAATAGCTGAAATTTATTCCGACTATCAAAGGGCCCTTTTCAGAAACAACGCCTTCGACTTTGATGACCTGATTATAAAAACAACAGAGCTTTTTAAGCTTTTTCCCGATGTTTTGGAAGCCTATCAAAACAGGTTTAAATATATACTCATAGACGAATATCAGGACACAAACACGGCCCAGTATAACCTGGTTTCAATCTTGGCGGCCAAATATAAAAACCTCTGCGTAGTGGGCGACGACGACCAGAGTATTTATGCCTTCAGAGGGGCAAACATACAGAACATACTTGATTTTGAAAAGGACTATCCGGAAGCTCAGGTTATAAAGCTGGAGCAGAATTACCGCTCAACATCAAACATTTTGAACGCCGCCAACGACGTTATAGCAAACAATATGGGCAGGAAGGGCAAAACCCTTTGGACGGACAAGCCCGAGGGAGAAAAAATTACATTTTTCAGAAGTGAAACCGACAGAGACGAAGCCGGTTTTATAGCCGACAACATTAAAAGGCTTATAAACCGAAAGGGCTGTTCATACAATCAGATTGCAATTCTTTACAGAAACAACTCCCTTTCAAGAGCCTTGGGTGAGGGGCTTGTTAAGGCGTCGGTGCCCTATGTTGTAATAAGGGGCCATTCATTTTATGAATCTCTTGAAATAAAGGATATGCTTGCTTATCTTAAGTTTATTTACAACCCCAGCTCAGAGGTTGACCTTATGAGAATTATAAATGTTCCCAAAAGAGGCATAGGAGACACAACGGTTTTGAAGATTGCCTCACTTGCCCATGAAAGTGGCGTTTCTATGTATGACATATTAAACGACATAGAAACGGTTCCCGAATTAAAGTCAAGAAGCAAAAAGCTTATAGAGTTCAGAGAGCTTGTAAACTATTTAATAAGCAAGTCTCTCACAACCCCGGTAAGCGAGCTTATAGACGAAATTTTCTGGAAAACGGGCTATCTTCCCGAGCTTCAGGCGCAGGACGACTTAACGGCTCAGAACAGAATAGAAAATCTTTATGAGCTTCAAAGCAAGGCTGTTGATTTTGAAGAGCAAAACCCGGAGGACCCCAGTCTTGCGGCTTTTCTTGACGAAATCTCTCTTGTTTCCGACACGGATGCACTTAAAACAGACGAGGGGGCTGTTTCCCTTATGACTCTTCACGCTTCAAAGGGATTGGAGTTCCCCGTTGTTTTCCTGGCCGGCTTCGAAGACGGAATCTTCCCTTCGGCAATGATAGACAGCTCGGCCGATATGAAGGAGCTTGAAGAGGAAAGACGGCTTCTTTACGTAGGCATAACAAGAGCACAGGAAAAGCTTTTTATAACCTGCTCTGGCAGCCGTATGATGAGGGGGCAGACTGCCTTTAATCCCCCGTCCAGGTTTTTAAGGGAAATTCCTTTGAAATATATAGAAAATCTTTCTTCAGAAAAGGAGCCTCAGCCCTACGGCGGTTTAGGCGGCGACAGAAACGGCTTTATAAAAACAATAAAGAACCCGGCGGCTCAAAACACAGGCTACAGGGTAGGCTCAAAGCCCAGAACACAGGCCGCCACACCTTCAAAAACCGACTATAAGCCGGGAGATAAGGTAAAACAGCTTAAATACGGCATAGGCACCGTTCTGGAAGCAAACCGCACCGGCGGCGACGTTCTTTTGACAATTGAGTTTAAAGCAGGAACAAAAAAGCTTTACGCCGGAATGGTAAAGCCGGTAAAATAAATCCGTTTGCCAAACAAGCCTCTCCTAAAAAAAGAGAGGCTTGTCGGCGTCTGTTATTTGTTGGTGAATGCTCTGCAGATTCGGCTCAGTTTTCCTCTCTTATAATATCTCTTATTGTCTGCATGGACATATCTACGGAGGCGATTTCATCTGCGCAGCGCTTCAGCTCTTCACGAATCATATTTTCGTGGTGAATGTTTCGTTTATATTTTATTTGGTGTTCAAGAGCCGCCCAAAAGTCAGTGGCTATTGTTCTCACCTGTATTTCCGCCTGAAGCCCCTTGCCGGCGCCTTCCTTCACGGAGAGAATGAGGTGAAGACTGCGGTAGCCGTTGGGCTTTGGGCGGGCTATGTAGTCTTTTTCGGTTATTATGTCAAATTCTTCTCTTTCCTTAAGCCGGTTTACAACATTGTAAACGTCGTCAACAAAGGAGCATATAACCCTTATTCCCATTATGTCATGCATATTGGCAAGCGCCGAGGCGCTGTCTGTGGGCAGTCCGTTTTTTCTGAGCTTTTCAGTTATGCTTTCGGGAGATTTTATTCTCGACTTGCAGTAAATTATAGGTTCTATGTCTTCCGGAGCATTTCCCACCGGTAATTTTTTTATTATGTCTAAAAGATCCTTTTCAGTCTGTTTCAAAACAGGCAGCATATCTCCGTAATATTCTTCAAATGTCATCGTTTTTCCTCCGTTTTGTCTGTATTGTTAAAGCGGCAGAGTAACCGTAATAAGCAGTGATTTTTCGTCATCGGTTGACGCCGTGATTTTGCCCTTATGGGCGTTTACGGCGGAGGCGGCGATTGAAAGCCCTAAGCCGTAGCCGCCCGTTTGTGAATTTCTGGATTTGTCCGTTCTGTAAAAGCGGTCAAAAAGGTGGGGCAGGTTTTCCTTTTGTATATGGGGGGTTGTGTTATATACGGTGAGTCTTGCAAAGCGGCGCTGTTCCTTGAGGGCAATTGAAATTTTGCCGTCTTTTTCAGAATATTTAACGGCGTTGTCAAGAAGTATTCCCACCAAACGGCTTATTGATTTTTCGTCGCCGTGTATCGTGATTCCCTCATCAATATCTTCGGTCAGCTCCTTTTCCTGTGATTTTGCAAGTGTTCGGAAGGAAGCGGCCGTTTCCCTTACAATATCCGAAAGAGAAAACTCTGAGGTATAGGCTGCTGCGTCCTTTTCTTCCATTCGTGAAAGCTCTATAAGGTCGTTTGTAAGGCCGGCCAAGTGTTTTGTTTGACTGCATATGTCGCTGAGCCACTCGTTTTCGCCTATATCCATTTCCAAAACCTCGGCGTCGGCGTTTATAATAGCCAAAGGAGTTTTAAGCTCATGGCCGGCGTCGGTTATAAAGCGCGTTTGTTTTTCATAGCTTTCGGAAAAAGGCTTTACTATACGTCCGGAAGCAAATGTAAGCAGAATCAAAACGGCACACAGGCCTATAACCGAAACGCAGACACTGCCCAGGGCGAATGTTTTTGCCGTGCTGAGGCTTCGGCTGCAGTCCAGAAAAATAATGTAGGTTTCGCCCTCTGAGGGGTAAATTATATATCTGTAGTCTCCGGCAAAGCCCTTGGCCGAGCCTTTTTCCCAAATTGCCTTGGCATATTTTGAAGCCGTATATTCGTCCACTGCCGCAATTTTATCTATGTTTGTTAAATATACCTCTCCCTCATCGCTGAGTATGATGAAAAAATATCGTGACTCATAGGGAAGCTCCGGCGAATCGAGAAAGTCTTCCTTTCTCCAGTTTTCATAGGAGTCGGGAAAGAAGCCCTTATTTTCCGCTAAAATCGAAAGAGTCAGGTCTGCGTTGTTTACAATTTCCCTGTAGTTTAAAAGATTTGCGGCGCCTACAATTACAGACATAACAAGCAAAAGAGAAAGCATTGCGGCGGCAATAAGCTTTATTTGCAGTTTTCTTATCATTTTATCTTCTCCAGTCCGTATTCGTGATTCTCCGTTTCATTTATTTTTATATCGGCGTTAAGATAAGCCAGTTTTTTGCTGAGATAGGATATGTAAATATGGGCTATTGTTTCAGGCGCCTCACTGTCGTCCTTCCAAAGCCTTTCTTTAAACCTTTCGGCCGATATACGGCTTTTGGGGTTTGTCATCATGATTTCAAGCATGCCGAACTCCTTGTTTGAAAGGCGAAGCCCTCCCGTCGGGGTTGAAAGCTCAAATGTTTCTCTGTTTATTGTTACGTTTCCGAAGCTTAATTTGGGGTGGTTTTGGAACGTATTTGCCCGGGTGATGGCCTGAAGCCTTGCCATAAGCTCCCTTGAGTTAAAGGGCTTTGTTAAATAGTCGTTTGCCCCGGCCTCCAGCCCGGTAACCTTGTCGTCAATCTCCGACTTTGCCGTAAGCATAAGCACGGGGGTCAAATTTCCCTTTTCTCTTATATTTTTAAGAACGGTAATGCCGTCGGCCTTAGGCATCATTATGTCTAAAACAACGGCATCGTAGCTGTCGGCTTCCATATGCTCCATAGCTTCTTCACCGTCAAAAGCCGTGTCTACGGTGCAGCCGTTTCGTGTTAAAATAGCGCTTAATGCCCTTGATAATGATTTTTCGTCTTCCGCAAGTAATATATTCATTTTAACCTCCCGATGATGTTTTGTCTTTTTCGTTATGTGTATTGTAGCATACATTTTATTACACAAATATTATTTGTTCCTTAGAAAATTCTGAAAATTTTCAAATAATTTATGAGACAGGCTACATTATCCGGCGGTTTTTTAAAACAGGGCTTAAAAGGGCGGTTACATCGGATTTTTTGACAGCCCCTGTTAATATAAGAAGAGCGGTGAAGCTTATTCCTATAAAAAGGCAAAGCGCAATTGTTTGAAGCGGCGGCGCAAGAGGCAGAACCGCTGTTTCTTTAAGCTTAAGGCATATAAGACAGGGAAGGGCGGCCGACAGCAGGGGCTTAAGCAAATAATCCGAAAGGCTGAGAGACAAAGCCGTATTCTTGTTTACCCTGTAAAGATTTAAGGCCGAGGTGAGAACAAGGGCGGCAAGAGAGCCGAATATATAGCCGTATATACCCAAACGGGGAACAGCAAACCATACAAAGGCGAGACAGATAAGAGAACCGGCAAGGCCGTTTGTAAATATTGATATTTGTTCCCCCATGCCGTTTAATATTCCCGTCAGCATAACGTTCAGATACATACAGGGGCAGAGAAACCCCAGCATAAAAAGCATATCCCCTACGGAAGAATTTCCGTAAATTAATGAACTTATTTCATCTGACAGAGTTAAAAATAAGCCGGCCGCCCCAAAGCCTGTTATTGAAGCAAACAGAACGGATTTTTCCGCCGCTGCCTTTACGGCACGGCTGTTTTTTGAAGCACAGCTTTCGGAAATGGCCGGAACAACGGTTATCGAAACGGCCGTTAAAAAAGACGAAGGAAACATTATAAGAGGCATAGCCATTCCCGACAGCCTGCCGAATTCGCTTACTGCGTCGGTTTTTGAAAGGCCGTAAAGCTGAAGTCTAAGGGGAATCAGTATGTTTTCCGCTGCGGAAAGAAGAGAGGAAACAAGGCGGTTAAGCGTGAGAGGAATAACCATAGCCAAAATAAGGCCGCAGGCCGAAACAAGCCCTCCGGTTTTATTATACCTATGGCCTTTGGGCTTCGAAAGCAGACTTAAAAATATGTAACAGCCGGAAACAATCTCACCTACACACATTCCGGTTACTGCGGCGGCGCAGGCATATTCTATTCCCTTCGGTATCAGCAGGTTTCCTATAAGAAATATAACCGTCATTCTTGTTATCTGTTCCACAACCTGACTGACCGCCGGCGGCAGAGAATTCTGCATTCCGAAAAAATATCCCCTTATGCACGAACCCAGAGCCATAAAGGGAAAACAGAAGCATATTAATTTAAGTGAAAGCGCCGTCCTTATGTCTTTTAAAATGTTTTGGGCTATAAAATCTGAGTTAAAATAAACGGCGGCCCCTAATATAAAGCCCGTGCTTACGGAAAGCAGGGCGGAAAGCCTTAAAATAAGAACGGGATTTCGTCCGGCTGCCTTTTCCGAGGCTGTCAGCTTTGAAATAACGGTTGAAAAACCCGAGGAGGATATGCTCCAAACAAGCATATAAACGGGAACGATAAGCTGATAAAGCCCCATACCCTCGGCGCCTATAAGCTCCGCCATATAAACTCTGTAGAAAAAGCCTATAAGCCTTGTAATTATGTTTGCTCCCGTTAAAATAAAAGCTCCTTTTATAATCTTTCCCTTTTCCAAAGCTTCACCGCCCCTTTGCCGCCTGTTCTTAATAATAAATCATATGAGCCCGGCTCGGCAAAATTGCAATAATAATAAAACAGTGATTTTAAACGAGGCTTAATAAAGTAAGGAAACCGGCGTCTTTATAGCTTCTTCATACCATGAAAACCACAGACAATCTTAACAAAAAATCAAAAGGCTTACCCTAAAAGACACTGAGCTGAGCACTGAAACAAAAACCGAAGCAAAAAAATCACGCAAATGTGAAAAAAGTCTTGCATTTATTATTTTGGTGTGATAAAATATGTATTCATAGCGGAAATAACTTCCGCACATAAGCATCAGACTTGTTTTGATGTGCCTTGTTCTCTCTTTAAAGTGAGAGGGCCGAAGTCCAAAAGGAGGTGTAAGTAAAGATGAACAAATATGAACTTTGTGTAGTTTATAATCCGTCATTGGAGGAAGAAGCATATGCTAGTGCTCAGGCAGGTGTTCAGGCTTTAATCGAACGTTTCGGCGGTACTGTTGAAAAGGTTGACGATTGGGGCAAGAAGAGACTTGCTTACGAAATTCAGAAACTCAGAGAAGGCATCTACAATTTCGTTACCTTTACGGGTGAGCCCAAAACTCCCATCGAGGTTGAAAAGCGTATGAGAATTATGGATAATGTTCTTCGTTACCTTATTACTAAGGTTGAAGAATAATCAAAGGGGCGTTTTATAATGAATAAAATTTTACTTGTAGGTCGTTTTACTCGTGACCCCGAAACAAGATATTCCCAGTCGGCTGAGCCTCTTGCAATAGCAAGATTTTCAATAGCCGTAAACCGCCGCTTTAAGCGTGACGGCGAGGCTGACGCAGATTTTATAAACTGTGTGGCTTTCGGCAAGACAGGGGAGTTTATCCAGAGATATTTCGTTAAAGGTATGTCTATAGGTATTACGGGCAGGCTTCAGGTCAGAAATTGGGAAGACAGTCAGGGCCAGAGAAGAACCACAACCGAGGTTGTGGTGGAGGAGGCCGAGTTTGTTGAAAGAAAGGCTGCAAACAACAGCTACAGAGACAACAATACCTTTGCTCCGGCGCCCCAGCCTAAGACCAATTCTTACAGCGGAAATGACGACGGCTTCTATCAGGTTGAAGACAGTGTTGATCCCGATGACCTGCCGTTCTGATTTTTTAGTCTAATGAAGGAGGATATTGCGCAATGATTAATAAAAGATGTGGCAGAAGAAAAAAGCGTGTCTGCGCATTCTGTGCAGAAAACTGCAATCATATCGACTATAAGGACACAGCAAGACTCAGAAAGTTTGTTTCCGAAAGAGGTAAGATTCTTCCCAGAAGAATCACCGGAAACTGCGCTAAACATCAGAGAGTTTTGACAGTAGCTGTTAAAAGAGCAAGACACGTTGCGCTTTTACCTTATGTTGCTGAGTAACATAAAAAAGATACACAAGGGCGTGATTTACACGCCCTTTTTAATTTGCCTCATAGCTTCAAAACTATGATATTATATAACCTATTGTGTCTAGGCTATATCTTTAAACCGTTTGTTTGGGTTTGACCCATTCAATATATATTAATATAAATCTTCAAAACATTAATTAAGGAGGAAATTATCATGAAGAAAGCACTTGCATTAACTCTCAGCGCAGTCTTGACAGCGAGCCTTGCTCTTTCAGGCTGCGGCGGAAGCGGAAGCGAAGCAGAAACAACAGACGATTCCACAGCGGAAGCAACAGAGGCAGACGCCTCGAGCTCAGACAACGTTATTAAGATTGGTGTTCTTGAACCCATCACAGGCTCATATGCAGCCGGCGGCGCAATCGAAATCGAAGGTATCGAGATTGCCCATGACGAAAGACCTACAGTTACTCTTGACGGCACAGAGTACACAGTCGAACTCGTTCAGGCAGACAACAAGTCAGATAAGGTTGAATCAGCTACAGCTGCTCAGAGACTTATCGAAAACGACAACGTAACAGCTATTATAGGTTCTTATTCATCAGTTCCTTCAGTAGGCGCAAGCGAAGCCATTAAAGAAGGCGAAACACCTGCAGTAGGCGTTTCCTGTACAAACCCCCTTGTTACAGAGGGCAACGACTGGTATTTCAGAGTTTGCTTCATCGACCCCTATCAGGGCACTGTAATGGCTCACTATGCATATGAAGAACTTGGCGCAAAGACAGTAGGCGTAGCTTATGACGTAGCTTCAGACTATTCAACAGGCCTTGCTCAGTATTTCATGGAGGAATTCAAGGCTCTTACAGGCGATGACGCTTCTATCATCGAGGCTACATATCAGACAGGTGACCAGGACTTCTCAGCTCAGATTACAAACCTTGCAGCTGCTGAACCCGACTGTTTCTTCGTACCCGGCAACTACACAGAGTGTGCTCTTTTAATCAAACAGGCCCGTCAGCTTGGTGTTGAGCTTCCTATGTTAGGCGGCGACACATGGGAAATCAATGACTTCCTTGAAGTAGGCGGAAGCGAGGTTGAAGGCGTTGTATTCTCAACATTCTTCGATTCAAACGCTGAGCTTTCCTCAAAGACAGGTGAATTCGTTGCTAACTACAGAGAAGCTAACGGAACAGAGCCTGCAGGCGTAACAGCTCTTGCTTATGACGCTTATATGCTTATCTGTGACGCTTTGGAAAGCTGCGGTTCTACAGACAGAGCCACATTAAGAGATGCTATTGCGGCTTCAGAATATGACGGCGTAACAGGTCTTACAGCTTTCGACGAAAACGGCGATCCTTCAAAGCCTGCAGTTATCAAGATTGTTAACACAGCAGACCAGACATTCGATTACGTTACTACAATTTCTGTAGAGTAATTCGATATAACACGAAATTTTCCGGCCGGGGCGGAAGCTTTGGTTTCTGCCCCACCGATTTTTCGGATAATGGTTTTTTCAGACAGTACGGCTTTACGGCATTAAACCGCTGAAGCCTCGGAAGACTGTGTGAAATCACCGTTATCCCTGCGGCGGATGTTCCTCCGCCTTTAAGAAAGGATGAATTATATGATAGTTATGCCAACACTGGCTGTTTTTTTACAGCAGTTCTGCAACGCTTTGCTTCTGGGCAGTCTCTTTGCCCTTGTTTCGGTAGGCTACACTATGGTTTACGGTATATTAAGGCTTATAAACTTTGCCCACTGTGACATTTTTATGATGGCTATGTATATAGCCTATAATCTTATTGCCGTTGCCCTTTTGCCCTGGTATGTGGCTTTTATTATCGTAATTATTGCTACTGCCCTTTTGGGAATCGTAGTTGAAAAGGTGGCCTATGCTCCCTTGAGAAAGCAGAACGCCCCCAAGATATCAATGCTTATATCGGCTATAGGTGTTTCCTATTTCCTTGAAAATTTGGCGACGGTTGTTTTCACAGGCCGCCCCAAAACCTTCCCTCAGATTGACCTTTTTGTAGCCGGTCTTACAATAGGCCCCGTTAAAACACTGAGACTTTGTATAATTGTTCCCGTTGTTACGGCGGTTATAATGGTTCTTCTTCTTCTCCTTATAAACCATACAAAAAGCGGTATGGCAATGAGAGCTATTTCAAAGGACCTTGACACTTCTAAGCTTATGGGTATAAACGTAAACAAAACTATTTCATTTACCTTCGGCGTAGGCTCAGCCATTGCCGCTGTGGGCGCTATTCTTTGGGGACTTAAATATAACCAGATTACCCCCACACTGGGAATTATGCCCGGTTTTAAGTGCTTTATTGCAGCCGTTATTGGCGGAATAGGCAACGTTAAGGGGGCCGTTATTGGCGGACTTCTTTTGGGCTTTATTGAAATTATGGCTGTTACGTTTATTCCCTCGCTGACAGGCTATAAAGATGTTTTCTCTTTCATTCTTCTTATAGTAATTCTTCTTTATAAGCCCAACGGAATTCTCGGCGAAAAAATTGCCGAAAAGGTTTAAGGAGGGATATTCATGAAAAAATCTAAGCTTAACAATATTTTATCGGCAATATCTCTTGTTATTCTGGTTGTTTTAATAGTAGGAATTCAGCAGTTCGGCCTGTTCGGCATAAATACATATGTTATAGGCGTTATAAAACTTTGTTGTATATACGCTATATGCGCACTTTCAATGAACATAGTAAACGGCCTTACCGGAATGTTTTCTCTCGGTCAGCCCGGATTTATGGCGCTGGGCGCATACACAACGGGCCTTCTTACCGTTTCCGCACAGGACAAAATAGAAATTTACAAAATAAAGCCCATAGTAGGCTGGCTCGCCAACCTTAACGCCCCATTTTTTATAGCTTTAATAGCAGGCGGTATTGTGGCAGCCTTTGCGGCCTTCTTAATAGGCTTCCCCGTTCTTCGTCTCAAAGGCGACTATTTGGCTATAGCTTCTCTGGGTTTTTCGGAAATCATTCGTATTTTCATACAGAACGGCCAAAGTGTTACAAACGGAACAACCGGCCTTATAAGAATCCCCGGTCATGTTAATCTTTATGTGGCCTTCGGCGCTCTGGCTCTTGTGGTTATATTTATGGTTCTTCTCATAAACTCAACCTACGGCAGAGCCTTTAAGGCAATAAGAGAGGACGAAATCGCCGCCGAGGCAATGGGCATAAACCTCTTTAAACACAAAATGTTTTCATTTATAATTTCCGGCTTTATAGCAGGTATAGGCGGCGGCCTTCTGGCTTCACACTTAGGCGCAATAAGCCCCGATGTATTTAAATTTACGCTTGCTTATGAAATTCTTCTTATGGTTGTTTTAGGGGGTCAGGGCTCAATATCCGGCTCCATAGTAGGTGCCTTCATAGTAAGAGCCGCTTTGGAATGGCTCAGAATAGTAGACAACCCCATAAAGCTGGGCCCCATAAACTACCCGGGAATCTCCGGTATGAGAATGGTTGTTTTCTCGGTTGTTCTTATGTTTATAATTCTTTTCTGGTCCAGAGGTATTTTCGGCAGCGAAGAATTCTCCTTTGACAGAATTTTCAGATTCTTCAAAAGCAAAAAATCCGCAAGGGAGGGGAAAGTAAATGGCTGATGCAAATATACTTAAAACCGAAAACCTTACAATTCGCTTCGGCGGCTTAACGGCTGTTGAAAATTTAAATGTAGATGTAAACAAGGGCGAAATAGTGGCCATAATAGGCCCCAACGGCGCCGGAAAAACAACGGCATTCAATATGATAACAGGTGTTTACCGCCCTACAGAGGGTGACGTTCTTTTCGAAGGAAACAAAATAAACGGAAAGCGCCCGGACCAAATAGCCCATTTGGGAATCGCCAGAACCTTTCAGAATATAAGACTTTTTAAAGAGCTTACTGTTTTGGAAAACGTACTTATTGCAAATCACTTAAGAGTTAAGTCAAACATAATTTCATCTGTCATAAGAATGCCCGGGGCAAGACGGGAGGAAAAACAGATGCTTGAAAATTCTCTGGAGCTTTTGAAAGAGGTAGGGCTTGCTGAGCTTAAGGATGAAAAGGCTCAAAACCTGCCCTACGGCTTACAGAGAAGGCTTGAAATAGCGAGAGCTTTGGCCACAAAGCCCACTCTTCTCCTGCTTGACGAGCCTGCCGCAGGTATGAACCCCAAAGAAACGGAAGAGCTTTCGGAGTTTATAACGGAAATAAGAGAAAAATTCGATATATCGATATTGCTTATAGAACACCATATGCAGCTTGTAATGGATATTTCCGACAGAATTTATGTTCTTGAATACGGCAAGACAATAGCTAAAGGCATACCGGAGGACGTTCAGTCCGATCCTAAGGTTATTAAAGCATATCTTGGAGAGGAGGATGAAGGCTGATGCTTGAAATCAAAAATCTGTATGTTAATTACGGCGGAATAAAGGCCCTCAAGGGCATAAATATGGAAATTCCCGACGGAAAAATAATTACTCTCGTAGGGGCAAACGGCGCCGGAAAGAGTACAACACTTAAATCAATAATGCATCTCGTAAACTCCGCTTCGGGAGAAATTATATATAACGGTGAAAACATAACAAAGCTTTCCACACAGGCCATAACCCAAAAGGGAATCGTTCTCGTTCCCGAAGGGCGTCACGTTTTTGCGGAGCTTACCGTAAGCGAAAACCTTAAAATAGGGGCTTATTTAAGAAACGACAAGGAAGGCATAAAAAGCGACATTAAAATGTGTCAGGAGCTTTTCCCCATATTAAAGGAAAGAAAGAATCAGCTGGCAGGAACTCTCTCCGGCGGCGAACAGCAGATGCTGGCTTTCGCCAGAGGGCTTATGACAAGGCCTAAGGTCCTTATGATGGACGAGCCTTCTCTGGGCCTTGCGCCCCTTGTTATAAAGGATATTTTTAATAAGGTTCAGGAAATAAACAGAGAACAGAAAATGACGATTCTTTTAATCGAGCAGAACGCAAACGCAGCCCTTAAGATTGCCGACTACGGCTATGTAATGGAAGTAGGCACAATAGGCCTTGAGGGAACAGGCGACGAGCTTCTTGCAAACCAAAGAGTAAAGGACCTTTACCTCGGTAAAAGTTCATAAAACACGGCGTAAAAGCCGCAGAAAAGGGCGCTTCCGTGCTTCCGGCGGAGGTGCTCTTTTTTTGCGCAGCAGGGCATTGCCGGATTTTTTCGATTTTACATAAATTTAATATATGTTTTACAGTTGTCGGATAGATAAGAAATGTTTCTCCTGTTATACTTGAGGAAAATACAAATTTTTTAAAATATTTAAGGAGAAGATGAAAATTATGAACGAAAAACTGCAAATCATATTCGGACTAATCGGCGGTTTGGCTATGTTCCTTTTCGGAATGAACTCTATGAGCGCCGCTCTTCAGAAGGCAGCCGGAGAAAAGATGAAAAGCATTTTGAACTTTTTGACCAAAAATCCGGTTATGGGCGCTGTAGCCGGCATGATCGTTACGGCTGTGCTTCAAAGCAGCTCCGCTACAACGGTTATGGCCATCGGCTTTGTCAGCGCCGGCCTTATGAGCCTTCCTCAGGCGATTTCCGTTATTTTCGGCGCAAACATAGGAACCACAATGACAGCCCAGCTTTTGGCTTTTAAACTCAGCAACTATATCTACCCCATAATTTTTGCTGGTTTTATTATTAATTTTGTATGCAAAAGAGAAAAGCTTAAGAACATAGGTATGGTTATATTCTCATTCGGCCTTCTTTTCGAGGGTATAGAAATTATGGGCGGAGTAATGAAACCTTTGGCAAGCAGCCCCTTCTTTGTTGATTTAATGGGCAAGGTTTCGGGGATGCCTGTTTTGGGCGTGCTTTTGGGTATGGTTATGACACTTGTTGTTCAAAGCAGCTCAGCCACAATAGCCGTTCTTCAGAACTTCGCTTCACAGCCGGCTGCAGACGGTATATCCAGTGTTATAGGCCTTACCGGAGCAATTCCCATTCTTTTGGGTGACAACATAGGAACAACGATTACAGCCCTTCTGGCTTGTATAGGTCAAAGCAAAAACGCAAAGAGAACAGCTCTTGCCCACAGTATTTTTAATATTTCGGGAAGTATTGTTTTCCTGTTTTTAATACCCGTTCTTGCAAGATTTGTCACTATGATATCTCCTTCGGGAAATGAAATAGACGTTATTTCGAGACAGATTGCAAATGCCCATACAACCTTTAATATAGTATGTACCCTTGTGTGGCTGCCCCTTCTGCCTGTTATGGTGAAGATAGTTACATTTATAGTAAGAGGCAAGGATGTTTCGGAAAGCGAAGGCATAAAGACACGCTATATAGACGAAAAGCTTATTCACCAGCCCACAGCGGCTATGTATATGATTTCTCTTGAAATCAGCCGCCTTTCAGACTATACAACGGCAATGATAAACTCTCTTCGTTCTTACATAACAGACAAAACAACATCGGCTGCAAATGAATTTGCAGACCTTGTTGTTATAATAAAATCTCTTTGCACAAGTATAACAAACTATACCACAAAGCTTATTTCAGAGGGCGGCCTCACAATATCTCAGGCAGACCAGACAGCAGGTCTTCTCTTTGTAACAAACCACATAGAAAGAATAGCCGACAGAAGCAGTGAAATGGAAAAAATATACAGAAATAATGCGGCAGTGGGCAAAAGCTTTTCCGAAGAGGCTGTAGAAGGCCTTAAGGAAAACGTTGACCTTATAGGCCACATATTCTATAAGTCTATTGAAGCTCTTAAAAACGGAGGCCCCAATACGGCGGAAGTAATAAACTCGGCAAAGGAGGAGCTGAGAAAGGAACAGAGAATTTTAAACAAGGCTCATATTTTGAGAGTAAAAGACGGCAGGTGCAGCCCGGCCTCCACAAGCGACTACGCCGCAATTCTCTACGAACTTGAAAGAGCCGCCGACGACTGTGTAAGTATTGCCGAAGAAGCTTTGGAAACCGTTTCCTTTGCGGAGCTTCAAAGCATAGCAAACGGTTCCGAACCGGTCAAGGAGGAAAACAATGATGATAAAAGCGAATAAAATTTTAGCCGTCATTTTGGCCGGCCTCCTCTGGGCAGGCTGCTCTTCGGCAGGAGAAGCCCCGGATGTATCGGGTTTAGGTGAAATCAGAGCCGTTTCGAGAGAAGAGGGCTCGGGAACAAGGGCGGAATTCGAAAGCCTTACAGGGGCAGACGGAAAAGGCACTGACGTAATAGCCTTATCAGCCGATGAGGTAATAAGCCTTACAGCGGAAAGCAAAAACGCAGTAGGTTATTTGGCTTACAGCTCGCTGGATGAATCTAAAGGAGCAAAAGCAGTGGCAATAGACGGAGTTTTGCCCGACAGAGACAGCATAGAAGAAGACAGCTATCCTCTCTGCCGAAGCTATTATATAGCCTACAGCGGTGAATTAAACGATGTTGAAACGGATTTTATGAACTATGTTCTTACGGCAGGTCAGGCCGTAATAGAAGAATATGCCCTTCCCGTAAATAAAAGTGCAACATTTTTGTCTGATAAATCTTCGGGAACGATAAAGGCGGCAGGCTCCTCATCGGTGGCTCCCATAATAACCGTGCTTGCGGAAAGCTATAAGGAATATAACCCCAATGCCGAAATAACGGTAGAGGTAACGGACTCAACACAGGGCTTAACCGCCGCTATGAGGGGAGAATGTGACCTTGCCCTTTCCTCCAGAGCCTTGAAGGACTATGAAGAAGAGCTTCTCACCAAAAAAGCCATAGCAAGAGATGCCATAGCAGTAACGGTTAACGCTGAAAACCCGGTAACAAGCCTTACAACGGCTCAGCTTAAGAAAATATACAGCGGCGAGGCGGAAAGCTGGCAGGATTTATTCTGAAAACAGGCTGTACATCATTGAAAAAAGTATTTATTATAAAGATAACCGTCAGGAACCGGATGCCCGGACGGTTGTCTTTTTTGTTATAATAAAAGACTTTCTTCAGGCGGTTAACCTTAATTTAAAAATAATTGTTGAAATATAACCCGAACTCTGGTATTATTAAATAGACTTACAAATTATAAAACCGAGGACATATAAATGACAAGAGAAGACTTAAAAAACAGAAAAAGAATTATTGTAAAAATAGGAACAACCTCCCTTACATATCCCAACGGAAACATAAACTTTCGCAGGTTTGACAGGCTGGCGGCGGTTCTTACCGACATACAAAACAGCGGCAGAGACATTATTCTTGTTTCATCCGGTGCTATTGCCGTAGGCGCAAAAAGGCTGGGCTTAAGAGAACGCCCCCGAGATATAGTGGGAAAACCGGCCTATTCGGCTGTAGGCCAGGCTATACTAATGCAGTATTATGAAA